>DATECV010000049.1:0-5907 GCA_035286725.1 Dehalococcoidia bacterium
TCGACGTCGCGGTGATCGAGCCCGGGGCGATCGCCTCGTCGTACGAGGAGACGTCGTTGGGGGCGATGGCGGGCGGAGGCGACGGCTCGCCGTACGCGCAGTTCAACCGCGACCGCGCCGAGCGTGTGACCGCGGCCTACGCAGGGAAGATCGCCAGCCCGGACGCGGTCGCGAAGGTCATCGAGCACGCGGCCACGTCGAAGCATCCGCGCACGCGCTACACGGTCACGGCACAGGCCCGCATGGTGATGTCGCTGCGCCGGGTCCTGCCCGACCGCGCCTGGGACCGCTTCATCGCCACGCAGTTCAAGCCGCCACGGGTGGAGTGAACGTCCCGGACGCGGCACTATGTCGGTGTCACCGAGAACAGCCGAAGCGCGTAGGAGAGAAATGATGACAACCATTGAGGGCATCTACGAGCCGAGCCCGTGGGCGTGGGTGCGGCAGCAGGTAGAGACGTACGAGCGGACCGGCGGGCGAGAGGCGAACACGCTCCTGGAAACAGGGCTGCCCATCATCGTCGTGACGACACGCGGCAACAAGACCGGCAAGGTCCGGAAGAATCCGGTGATGCGCGTCGAGCACGACGGCGCGTACGCGCTCGTCGCATCGATGGGCGGCGCGCCGAAGCATCCGGTCTGGTACTTCAACCTGAAGTCCGATCCCGACGCCGTGACCATTCAGGACGGCCCGGAGCCGTTCGCCGTGAAGGTGCGAGAGCTTGCGGGCGAAGAGCGCGCGACGTGGTGGTCGCGAGCGGTGGCGGCGTATCCGCCGTACGCGGAGTACCAGCAGAAGACCACGCGCGTGATCCCAGTATTGGTCGCAGAACGGCAATGACGGACGCCGGTACCGGCTGAGGCCGGCTATACGCCGATGAGCTCGCGGCCTTCCGCCAGCACCCTGGGCACCAGCGACTCGTCGCCGACGACCTCGGTGTAGATGCGTGCCAGCGGTTCCGTGCCGCTGAAGCGCAACAGCAGCCAGCCTTTGTCCCCCAGCGTGAAGCGGAAGCCGTCGGTCGTGTCGCGGGCCGTCACCTTGATGCCGGCGATGGCGTCCGGCCGCGCGTCCCCGGCCCTCTTCCAGATCTTGTCGCGGTCCTCCTCGCGAAGCGCCACGTCGACGCGGTCGTAGTAGTGGGGCCCCACCTTCGCGTACAGATCGGCCAGCAGCTCACTCGGCCGCTTGCCGGTGCGTGCCATAAAATCGAGCATGTACAGGCCCGCGAGCACACCGTCACGCTCGGGCACGTGGCCGCGGAAGCCGTATCCGCCCGACTCCTCACCGCCGATCAGCGCGTCCGACTCCATCATCTTCGGACCCAGGAACTTGAACCCCACCTGCGTCTCGTACACCGGCACGCCGTACGCCTCACCCAGCCGTTGCGCCATCGCCGTTGTTGTGATCGACTTCACGATCGGCCCGCGCTCGCCGCGCGCCTCCAGCATGTAGTAGCACAGCAGTCCGAAGACCTGGAGCTGGTTGATGAAGACGCCCTTCTCGTCGGCGATGCCCACGCGGTCCGCATCGCCATCGTTGGCGATGCCCACGTCGAACGTGCCGTCGCGCATCGCCCCTTCCATCTCGCCCAGGTTGCGCGAGATCGGCTCCGGCGCGTGCATGCCGGGGAAGATCGGATTGCGGAAGCCGTGCAGCTCGGTGACCTTGGTCGGTCCCCCGTCCAGGAGCTCGTTGAAGTAGCCGGCGCCGGTCCCGTACATCGCGTCGAAGCAGACGCGCAGCCCCGCCGCCTTCAGCCGCTCCAGATCGACCAGCCGCGCGAGCTGCGCCAGGTACGGCGGACGCGGATCGAACATCTCCACCAGGCCGCGCTTCTTCGCCTCAGCGATCTCCATCGTGGGAATGTTGCGGCCGACGATCGACGGCAGGGGCTCTTCGAGCTCCGCCACCACCTCGGGCGAGGCGCTGCCGCCGTACTCCGGCTTGTACTTGAAGCCGTTCCATTGCCACGGGTTGTGGCTGGCCGTGATCACCACGCCGCCACCGGCCTTGCGGTCGATGATGCTGTAGCTTACGACCGGCGTGGGGCAGAGCGCGCTGCTGAGCGCCACCTTGATCCCCTGCGCCGCGACGACCTCGGCCACGGCCTCCGCGAAGTTCTCGGAGGCGTACCGCGCGTCGTACCCGACGATCAGGCCGCGCTCGGCGAGGTTGTGCTTCTTCAGGAACATCGCGGCGCTGGCCGCGCAGGCGCGCACGTTGTCGAACGTATAGTCCTCGGCGATGATGGCGCGCCAGCCGTCCGTGCCGAACTTGATGATCGTGGGCGGGCGCAGCTCGTTGGTCACGGGCGGGTTGGCCTCTGGGGTCACGAGGGGTTCACCTCCGACGGTAGACCGCGCGAACGCGCGACACAATCGGCGAATGTTAACAGTCGTGGCGAATTCAGCCACGCCCTCGTGGCGGGAAGCTGCGGGAAGGACACGGGGTCGAATGAAGAGGAGGCACACGGAGTGGCGTCCTGCCGCTCCGCATGCCGGGGGACGGGCGTGCGATGCGAGGCGGGGTGCTACCGCATCGACACGTCGCGACGGCGCTCGTCGGGATCGATCATATGGTGCTCGCGCCGGAACGCGTTCGCCGTGACGGCGAGAATGAGCCCGGCGACCAGCCACACCAACCCATCCTGGAACGGATCGGTGGCGCCCTTATTCACATATGAAAACGCCACCAGCATGCCGATGACACCGCTGGTGATGGCCAGGGCGCTCAGGATGAACGCCACGCTGTTGCCGATCCACGCATCAATGTCCTTCATGAGGCGCGAACTGCTGCCAGTGTGCACCTCGCGGTACTCGGTCCTGTTCACACTGCACCTCCTCTCCCGTCCCTCCCTTCACCCTAACGCGGGAGATGTGAAGGTGACGTTGCGGTGTGTACCGCGCGCGTGGCGATCGAGCATAGGCAGCAGTGACCCAATGGAAGGAGAGCGCGAGGTTAGCTCAGCGAGAACATCTCGATCGGCCGGATCAGGCCCTCGCGGGTCGCCGGCGGCTTTCCCTGCGCCGTCAACCGCAGGTCGAAGCGATTCAGGCAGTCCTCGGCGTTCTGGTTCTGCACGCCGCAGACGTTGCAGGGCTCCTTGTGGCAGTCCGGCGTCGTCTGCTGCTTGAGCGTGCGCATCCATTCCGCCCGCAGGTACGACTCCGTCACACCGATGTTGATGTGCGACCACGGGAACGGGTCGAACAGCCCCGGCTCCCGGTAGGCGTAGAACTCGGGATCGAGACCGCTCTCCTCGAACGCCCGCAGCCAGCGCGGCCAATCGTAGTGCTCGTGCCAGGCGTCGAACCGCGATCCCAGTTGCCACGCGCGGTGGATCGCCTTGCCCAAGCGCCGGTCGCCGCGCGACAGCACCGCCTCCAGCAGCGAGTGCTCCGGATCCTCCCACGTGAACTGCACCCCGGCCTTCTTCAGCGCGTCGCGCAGGTACAGGTGCCGCTCGCGCAGCACCTCCGGCCGCGCCTGCGATGCCCACTGGAACGGCGTGTGCGCCTTCGGGATGAAGTTCGACGTCGAGACCCGCACCCGCGCCCGTCCGCCGTGGTATCCGCGTCCGATCTCACGTACCTTCTTCGCCAGCGCGACGATGCCCTCGATGTCCTCGTGCGTCTCCGTCGGCTGGCCGACCATGAAGTACATCTTGACGTTGGTCCACCCCTGCGCGAAGGCGTTGTCGACCGCCGTGAACAGATCGTCATCCGTCACGATCTTGTTGATCGTCATCCGCAGCCGTTCCGTGCCCGCTTCCGGCGCGAAGGTGATGTTGTGCTTCCCGCGAGAAGCCACCAGCTCGCTGATGCGCACCGAGAAGCTGTCCACGCGCATCGACGGCAGCGCGATCGTCAGCGTGTCGCCGAAGTCGCGCCGCAGCCCCTCCACGATCTCGACGATGCGCGAGTGGTCCGTCGTGCTGAGCGACACCAGCGACAGCTCGTCGTAGCCGGTGTTCGTGCGCAGCTCCCGCGCGGCCGCGACCACCTCCTCGGGCGAGCGCTCCAAGCGCGGCCGGTAGATGATGCCCGCCTGACAGAAGCGGCAGCCCTGCGTACACCCGCGCTGGATCTCGATCGCCATGCGGTCGTGTACGGTCTGCAGGTACGGCACGATGGGGTTCGTGAGCGGCGGCGGCAGCTCCTGCACGAACCGCTTGGTCACGCGTTTCGGCAGCCATTCCTCCACCGGGTCGACCGACTTGATGCTGCCGTCGGAATTGTACGTTGGCTGCCAGAACCGGGGCACGTACACGCCCCAGATCTTCTGCAGCCGCCGCAGCATCTCGTCCCGCGGGCCACCGCCCTGCGCCTTCCAGTCGCGCACGAAGTCGACGACGTCAGCGATTGTCTCCTCGCCGTCGCCCAGGCAGAACACGTCGACGAAGTCCGCCAGCGCGTCGGGGTTCAGCGCGCCCGAGCCGCCGCAGACCACCAGCGGGTGCCGCTCGTCCCGCTCCGCGGCCAGCACCGGCAGGCCGGCGAGGTCGAGCATGTTGAGGATGTTCGTGTAGGTGCCCTCGTACGAGAGCGAGATGCCGATGATGTCGAAGTCCCGCACACGGTGGCGCGACTCGAGCGACCACAGCGGGATGCCTTCCGCCCGCATGATCGCCTCCATGTCCGACCACGGCGCGAACACACGCTCGGCCAGCATGCCGTCGCGCCGGTTCACGATGTCGTACAGGATGCCGATGCCCATGTTCGACATGCCGATGTCGTACAGGTCGGGGTAGGCGAACACGACCCGCACGTCGGCGGCGTCCCAGTCCTTCACGACCGAGTTCCACTCACCCCCCGTGTACCGGGCCGGCTTTTGCACGCGAGGGAAGACGCCATCGAGGCCGTGCACGGTTGTCATGCGATCAGGGTAGCAGGCGGGCCAGCGCCAATCCCGCGACCTACGTCATTGCCCGCACAGCCGCCACGGCCGTGTCCTCGGCTTCGAAGTCCAGGTACTTCGCGCTCAGCTTCTCCGGCGGGTGCTCTCGCTCCCACTCGATCGCCAGCCGCATGCCCTCCTCGGCCGGGACGGCGTCTGTGTACCCCAGCTCGCGGCGGATGCGGCTGTCGTCGACGGCCATGCTCTGCGCGAAGTTCACCGGCTGGCGCAGGTGCGCGGGCATCAGCTCCGCCGGGACCTCGACGATCTCGCCCCGCCAGCCGGCGATGCGCGCGCACGTCTCGAGCCACGCCCGCTGCGTCAGCGGCGGATCGACGGGCGCGTTGTACACCCGACCCACGGCGCGCTCGTCCGTAGCCACCAGCGCGATCGCCCGCGCCACGTTTCCGACGTACCCACGCGACCAGAGCCAGCTCGCCGCGTCCTGCTGCACGAGCATGTACGGCCGCCCGGCCTCGAACCGCCGCACCTCCATGAACAGCCGCCTCTGGTAGTCGCCCTCCCCGTGGACCGCCGGCAGCCGGATCGCCGTGCCGGGGAGCTCCGCCTCCGACATGAAGGCGCGCTCGACCGGGATCTTGTCGTAGTCATCCATCCGGCCGTCGCTGCGCTCGCCGCGGTAGGGATACAGTTTCTCACGCAGCGGTGACTCCTCGGTCAGAGGCAGCGGTTCCAACGGACCAGGCTCGCTCCCGTGCATGCGCCCGTACGCCCGGTATACATCGACGCTGCTGACGACCACGGCCCGCCGCGCGACACCGCGCATCACATCGACGAGCGCCCGCGCGTCCGCCTCGAACATGCACGCCATGTCGAGCGCCACGCCGGGGCCGAAGCGCCTGAACTCGCCTCCGAACTCCCGGATTCGCGCCCGGTCCCCGTGGATGTGTGTGACGCCGCCGGCATCGGCGTGCTCCGTCTCGCCGCGATGAAACACGGCGACCTCATGCCCGCCCGCCAGCAGCTCCGCGACCACGCGCGGCCCGA
>DATECV010000050.1:0-14984 GCA_035286725.1 Dehalococcoidia bacterium
CGAGCGACGGGAGCACGCTTCGCCACGCGTCGGCGATGGTGTCCGAGCGGACGGCCAGGACGATGCGAAACGGCTGGACGTCGCCCTGACTGATGCGGATTCCCTCGAAGCTGCGGGACGACGAGGTAACCAGGAAGACCAGCCCGCCCTCCGGCGATTCATCGTCGGACCCCCACGAGGTGAACCCCCGCGCATAGTCGCGCGGCCCCGGCTCGGGCACCGAGAGCTGCGCACCGTCGATCTTCCCTTCGCTGTCGTGGAGCACGTTCGCGTCCGAGGTCACGAGGAGGATGCGGACGTCCCGCTGGCGCGCGATGGCGTCGAGCGTCTGATAGAAGTCGTCCTCGGAGTCCTGGCGGCGGATCGCCCCGATGGCCTCTTCGTAGACGACGGGGGAGATGGCGGCGACGCGCTCGAGCGCACGTTCCTTGCTGTTGTGGCGGTCGCGGGCGACGAACACCGCGCCGGAGATGAGGATGGCGATGACGATGACGCCCGTCATCGACAGGACGAGTTTCGTCTGGAAACTGAACAGGAACGAGCGCAGCCCGCTCACGCCGGCACCGCCTCCACCAGGCGATAGCCGCTGCCCCACACCGTTTCGATCTTCAGCCCCGAGCCGTCGAGCTTGCTGCGCAGGCGGACGATGTGGACGTCGACCGTGCGCATGCCGTAGAAGGACGTGCCCCAGACGAGATCGAGCAGCTTCTCGCGGTCCAGCGTGACGTTCAGGAACCGCGCGAAGGTGGCCAGCAGGTCGAACTCTTTCGGCGTGAGCGAGATCGCCTCGCCGCGGATCCGGGCCTGCCTGTTGCGGACATCCATCCACAGCTCGCCGATCGCGATCTCCTCGCTCTGTGGCTCGGCGGCGCCGCGGCTTCGTCGCAGGACGGACTGCACGCGGGCGATGAGCTCGGCAGGGTTGAACGGTTTGGTGACGTAGTCGTCGGCGCCGTACTGCAGGCCGGCGACCTTGTCGATGTCCGACGACCGCGCAGACAGGAAGATCACGGGCAGCTCGCTGCGCTTCCGCAGGTGCCGGACGATCTGCAGGCCGTCGGGCCCCGGCATCATAATGTCCAGGATCGCGAGATCGAAGGTCTGCTCGCGAAGCAGGCGCTCGGTCTCGTTGCCGTCGTGGGCAACAGTGACCTCGTACCCGGCCTTGCGCAGGTACATGCGGAGGAGGTCGGCGATGTTCTTGTCGTCGTCAGCGACGAGGATCCGGGAGGGCGCGTTGTCGTTCATATTTGTTGCGTCTCCACTGTAAAGGAATCGGCAGGGCGTCGTCCGCACCTGCCGATTTGGTCGTCTTGCCTACGAGCGCCCTGCGCCGCGTTCCGAGCCACGTTGCGGAGCGGGAGTGGCAGGCTGCGAGTCCTCGTCGCCGTCCATGTGCTCGTTCCATTCGAAGCGGAAGCGACCCTTGCCGAACATGCCGACGTGGCCATCGATGATCTCGTCGAGGGCTGACTCCGCCCGCGCCTCGATCTCGTCGGCCGTCTCCTGCGCCAGGTGGCCATCGACGACCGCCTGGTCCAGCTTGTCCTTGATCTCGCCGGTCAGGTGCGACTTCAGCTCATCCCGGCCCTTGCCGTGGGCTTCGGCCACGGTCGCCAGGGTCGCGTCATCCGCGTTCAACTCCTCGCGTAACTGCTCCACGTCGATGCCGAGGAAGCCGGCGAGGTCCTCGAGTTGCTTCGGGAAGTCCAGGCCGAACGCAAAGCCGAAACCGCCGTGCGGGCCAGCGTGCCCGCGAGGTACCTCGAACGGCGCGACGCCGGGCGGCATGGGCAGAGGCATCAGCGGTCCGTGGCCGGAGAACGGCCCGGGCCACGGCGATTCGCCACCGTCGATGCGCTCCTTCAAGCGATCCGCCTGCTCTTGGGTTATGTCACCTCGCTCCACCGCGGCGTCGATGTCTTCCTTCCGGGTGTCCTCGATCGCCTGCTCGAGCTTTGCGGGCTCGATGCCCAGCTTCTGCGCGACGCGATCGAGGAAGGTACCCGACCCGCCATCCGCCGACTGCGCCATGACGGCGCCGGCGCCGGCCAGGGCGAGCACCGCGGTCACACCGCCGATGAGCCACCGCTTTTGAACACGCACGAACCACCCTCCTCCGCTCCGTCCCACACGACTCTTGATTCCATCGTAGCGCGGGGCGAATCGGCCAGATGTTGCGGAGCCGTTACCCGGCGAGGCAAGCTACAGCGTGAGGGTCTTGAGAGATCCCGGAAAATTGTTTCCGGAATCACATTTTGGCCCAACAGATCGAGCGGGCGCCGCCGATTGCTTGTGTGGAAGAACAACTGAACAAGCTCCGACAAAGGCAAACCCGTCGAAAGACGGCGACGCAAAGCCACGGGCCTACGTCCCCTGCGGGGATACGGCCGCCGGGCCGCCGAAGGCACCTGAGTGGGTCGGAAGCTGCAGCCCTCATCCGCTGCGGATCGAGGGTTTTTCATTGCCCCGGCCCCATCATGTACGGAGAGTTCGGTCGTGGTTCGCGTCCTCCATCAGGCACGCCTCACGCACACGTCCCGCTGGAGCGGGGCCGCCGAGCACGCTCTTCGTGTCGTTCACTTCGGTTCCACCGGCGCAGCCGGCCGTGGTCACACTACCCCAACCCCTGACCCTGACCCCCGTGACCCCGGCCTGAGCACCCCGTGTGCGCTACGCTCGTGCGACATTGCGCCGTCCGAATCACCAGACACGGCCCTGACCGGCCGTGAGGACGGCGCCTCCGGGTCGAGCCGGGGCCTGCAACCCCAGCGTTAAGTCGGACCACCAGCCGGCCGGCGCAACCGTCCGCACTCCGCGGACCCCCGGCTCGACCCGGTCCTCACTCTCTTCAGCATCGGACACCCTCACTCCTCCTGATGCGCGGCGCGGCCGCCGCGCGTCAAATTGCCAATTGATCGAGGGCGAGCACCCTATTCGTCAACCCATCTTGACAGGCCTGCGACGCGGCATACGGTCGCTAGCTGGCCCGGGGCGCCGCGCGCCGCGCGACGACGTCGGCCGGCACGTCCTGCTGCTGCAGCAGCCAGAGGCGGAAGTAGCGCCCGCGCAGCGCCAGCAGCTCGTCGTGCGTTCCCTGCTCGACGATCTCGCCGCGGTTCAGCACGATGATGCGGTCGCAGCCGCGTACCGTCGCCAGGCGGTGGGCGATGATGATGCTCGTCCGCCGCGCGGTCAGCCGCTCGAGGCTGTCCTGGATCAGCGCCTCCGTCTCGGAGTCGATGTTGGCCGTTGCCTCATCGAGCACCAGCATCACCTCCGGGTCGAAGGCAACGGAGCGCGCGAAGGCGAGGAGCTGCTTCTGGCCCGTGCTGAGGTTCCCGCCGCGCTCCACGAGCTTGTGCTGGTAGCCGTCCGGCAGCAGCTTGATGAACCGGTCGGCGCCGACGAGGCGGGCGGCCTTTCGCACCTGCTCGATGCTCACGGACTCGTCGCGCAGGCGGATGTTCTCTTCGATGGTGCCGGTGAAGATGAACGGGTCCTGCAGGACGAGGCCGATGTGCCGGCGCACCTGCTGCTGCTTCGCGGCGGCGATGTCGACGCCGTCCAGCAGGATGCGGCCCTCCTGGATGTCGTAGAAGCGCAGCAAGAGATTGATCAGGCTCGTCTTGCCGGCGCCCGTCGCGCCCACGAAGGCGACGCGCTCGCCCGGGGCAATCGTGAAGCTCACGTCGCGCAACACCCAGGTGCCCTCGCTGTACGCGAACGACACGTGATCGAACGCGACCTCGCCCTGGATGCGCTCCGGCAACTCCAGCGCACCGTCGTTGTCCTGCACGCCCTCGGGCTCGTCCAGCAGCGTGAAGATGCGCTCCAGCGCGGCCATGGCCGACTGAAGGATGTTGAAGCGATCGGCGATCTCGCGCACGGGGTTGTAGTACATCGCCACGAGCTGCAGGAATGCGACGAGCGAACCGATGGTCAGGGTCTCACCCAGCACGAACCGCCCGCCGACGACGATGACGACACCGGTCGTGATGGCGCTGATCATGGCGACGACGGGCTCGAACAGGGCGTACTGGTGGACGACGGACATATTCGCCGCCTGCAGCCGGCCGCTGTGCTCGTCGAACTCCTGCAGGTCGCGCTTCTGGCGGCCGAAGAGCTGGATGAGCAGCATGCCGCTGATGTGCTCGGCGGCGAAGGCGTTCATGCGCGCGACGTGCAGGCGCTGGCGGCGGAATGCGTTGCGCATCACGACCGCGAACCAGCGCATCAGCACGGCGAGGATTGGCATGACGGCGAGCGTGATGAGGGCCAGCTTCCAGCTAATCAGGAACAGCGCGATGGCGACGCCGGCGATCATGAACAGGTCGGCGATGATGGTGATCGCGCCCTGGGTCAGGAGTTGGTCGAGCGCCACGATGTCGTTGGTGAGACGGGTAACGAGCCTTCCCACGGGGTTCGCGTCATAGAAGGCGATGGACATGCGCTGCAGGTGCCGGAAGAGCTGGAGCCGCAGGTCGTTCATCACCCGCTGGGATACCTGCACCATCTGCATCGCCTGCGTGTAGCGGAGGACGAACAGCACGGCCAGCGAGCCCAGGTACAGCCCGCTGATCCACCACAGGTCGTCGGTCGTGCCGTTGGCGACGTCGCGGTCGATCGCCTGCTTCACCAACAGCGGCTGCACCAGCGCCAGGCCCGTCGTCCCCAGCAGGAGCACCAGCGACAGGCCGACGCGCCACGCGTACGGCCGCAGGTAGCCCGTAAGCCGTCCGGCGAGGCGCGAGTCGTACGCCTTGCCGATGACGTCGTCTTCTTCGTTGTAGCCGTCCATCGCCACGCTAGCCGGCCCCTTCCTCTTCCGGTTCGTCGTCCTGCAACTGCTCTTCCAGCCGCTGGCGGCGGTCCAGCCGCGCGTAGGCGCCGTCGCGCGCCACCAGCTCGTCGTGCGTACCGCGCTCGATGATGCGGCCGTCCTCCAGCACGACGATCTGGTCCGCCCACTTCACGGCAGAGACGCGGTGGGCGATGATCACGGCCGTCCGCCCCTCGATGTAGCCGCGCAGCCCGGCCAGGATCCGCTCCTCCGTGTAGGCATCGACGTGCGAGAGGGCGTCATCGAGGATGAGGACCGGCGCCTCACGCGCGACCGCGCGGGCGATCGCGGCGCGCTGCTTCTGGCCGCCGGAGAGCGAGACGCCGCGCTCGCCTACGAGCGTCTGCATGCCGTGGGGCATCTGCGCCAGGTCGTTCGCGAGCTGCGAGAGCTGGGTCGCCTGCTCGACGTGCGCGGCGTCGACGTCGCCGGCCCAGGCCACGTTGTCCTCCAGCGTCGTCGAGAACAGGAACGACTCTTGCGGCACGAAGGCGACGCTTTGGTGGAGCTGCTGAAGCGGGATCTCGCGCACGTCATGGCCGTCCAGGGTGATCCGGCCCTCGCGCACGTCGTAGACGCGGGCGATGAGATTCACGAGCGTGGTCTTGCCGGAGCCCGTCGGGCCAACGATGGCCAGGGTGGACCCGGCGGGCACGTCGATCGTGATCTCGTGGAGCACGGGCCGGTTGAAGTAGCCGAAGCTGACGCGCTCGAAGCCGACGCTGCCGCGGATCGGCGGCACATCGGCGATGCCGGGGGCGTCGGTTACGGCGGGCTTCCGGGCCAGCACTTCCTCGACACGGACCATCGAGGCCGCCGCCTGCTGGTAGAGGCTGAGCGTCCAGCCGAGGTTCACCATCGGCATGGCCAGCAGGACGATGTAGCTATTGAACTGGACGAACTGGCCCAGCGTGATGGCCCCCGAACGCACCTCGACCGCGCCCACGTAGATGACCACGACGGTGCTGATCCCGATGAGCACGGCCAGCATCGGCCAGATCGCGGTGCTGAGACGTGCCCACGACACGTTCGCGCGCTCGAACGTCGTGAGCTCGCGCTCGAAGGCGGCGGCCTGGTTGTCCTCCTGGACGAAGGCCTTGATCACGCGGGCGCCGGAGAAGTTCTCCGTCACGAACGTCGCCAGGTTCCCGAACTGCGTCTGGACGGCGTGGTAGCGCCTCTCGATGACGCGCCCCTCCCAGACGAAGAGGATCGTGATGAGCGGCAGGGGAAACGCCGCCAGCAGCGCCAGCTTCACGTCAATCGTGAGCATAATCACGAGCCCGGCGAGGAAGAGCAGGGCCGACCGGAACAGATCCATGAGACCGGGGCCCAGGAACTCCCGGACGGTGGTGACGTCGTTCGAGACGCGCGCCAGCAGGTCGCCGGTCTGGTTCTCGTGAAAGAATTTCTGGTCCAGCCGCTGAAGGTGTGCATACACATCGTTCCGCAGGTCGTATTCAATCTGGCGGGAGGATCCGCTGACGAAGATGCGCGTTACATACCGGAGCGAGCTATCGGCGGTCTGGATGCCGATGGTGATGCCGGCGAAGAGCACGAGCTTCTGCGTCGTGACGCCCTCGCGCAGGCTATCGATGGCGCGGCCCAGCACGTAGGGCGCCATGATGCTGGCGGCGGAGGCGAGCGCCAGCGTCAGGAGGCCGACGCCCATGCGCCAGCGGTAACGGACGATGTACGGCCAGAGCCGCGCGCTGAAGACCACGGAAAAGCCTTTGACAAGATCAGGGCAGACATGAATTTTAGATGACGCTAAGAGCGGCCGGTAGAGTACAATCGATCCGCCGGAGACCCGAAGCAGGAATCCTGAGCATGGCTTCACCTATCCCTTGACACAGACTCGCGATTCGGGGATTGTAGGGCCACTCAACGCCGAGGGATGGCTTCTCACTGAAGGGAGACTCGAGACATGGCTGGTAGCTTCTGGGATAAGTACACATCGCGCCGCGTTTCGCGCCGCCGGGCGCTGCAGACGGCGGGCGTTGCCGGCGCCGCGGGCGCCGCTCTCTTGGTCGTTGGCTGCGGCGGCGGCGATGACGGCGGGAAGACTCCCTCAGGCGAAGCCAGCCCCGGCGCATCGGTTGAGGCGACGAAGGAAACGGGCACTCCGAAGCGCGGCGGACGGTCCGCAGCGGGCAGCACCGCCGACTTCGACACCTTCGACCCCCACACCGCCATCGCGGCGTCGGTTACCTACTTCCCGCGCCTCTACAACGTGCTGGTCAACTTCTCGTCGCTGGACTCGAGCTTCCGTTTCGACGACCTCGCCACCAGCTACGAGCATCCGGATGATTTGACCTACGTCTTTGCGATCCGCCCGGGCGTAAAGGTCGGCCCCAACACGCTCGGCGTGCCGGAGCGCGACCTGGTGGCCTCCGACGTCGTCACCAGCTACGACCGCATCAAGACGCTGCCGCAGTCGAACGCGATCGCCTTCATTCAGAAGTTCGCATCCCAGGAAGCCTCGGCCGACGACATGACCTATACGCTTAAGATGACGGATCCGTACGCCTTCTTCCGCGACCGCATCGGCGGCACCATCAACACCATCGCTCCCAAGGAAGCCCTCACCGAACCCGCCGCCTCGCAGCTCAAGCAGGCCGCGGCCGGCGCCGGCCCCTACATCCTGAGGGCCTACACGGAAGGCCAGGGCGCCACGCTCGATCGGAACCCGAACTACTACCGCAAAGACGAGAACAACAACAACGAACAGCTTCCCTACGCCGATGGCATCGACGTGAAGATCATCACGGACCGCGCAGCCCTGCGCACGGCTTTCCAGGACGGGCAGCTCACCTCCTACGGCGCGCAGAACGTCAATGAAGCAAAAGAGCTCATGTCCGGCGACAGATACAACCAGGTGAAAGACCCGGTGAACACGTTTATCTCCTTCGCCATGAATCCCACCCAGAAGCCCTGGGACGACGACCGAATCCGCCAGGCCGCCATGCACGCGATCAACCGCCAGGAGTACATCGACCGCGTCTACGACGGTGAAGCCAAGGCGAACGGCATCCTCCACTGGCCGCTTGGCGACATCGCCCTGCCCGACGACGAGCGCGACAGCTACCAGGGGTACGACCCGCAAAAGTCGAAGGAACTCATCAAGGCCGCGACCGGCAACGACACCATCGAGGTCGAGGTCATGTGGCCCGCAGACTCCGCCATCGAGGAGCACAGCCTGCACCTCCCCATCTGGCTGCAGCAGATGGAGGCCGCCGGCTTCAAGATCAAGGCGCGGCCCGAGGCGTTCTCCACGTGGCTCGACGACTACACGAATCTCAACTACGCGGCGAGCCTTTCGCTGAACCAGGTCTACGAGTACGCCGAGTTCAACCTCGACTGGCAGCACTCGGAGGGCCCGGCCCGCAACAATATCTACGGTATCGGCGTCGGCAAGCTCTACCCGGAGATCGACGCGGAGATCGACAAGGTCAAGGCGACGACGGAACCTGAGGAGTTCAAGAAGGCGATCCTCGACTTGCAGCGGCACATCTACGAGAAGGGGCCAACTTTCCTCCCGCTGGTCAGCCCCTACTCCTTCACGCTGTACCAGAAGAAGATCAAGAACATCCCCAGCGGCCTCGGCGCAAGCGGTCTGTACGTGAACACCTGGTACATCGACGAGGCGTAAGGGTCCTACATGCAGACGTTCATCGTCCGGCGGCTGCTCATCGGCGTCCTGATTCTGTTCGTCCTCTCGGTGACGGTCTTCTTGCTGCTGCGCATCGTCCCGGGCGATCCCGCGATTCAAAAGTGCGGACTCAACTGCAAGGAAGACCAGATCAAGGCGATCCGCCACGAGCTCGGGCTGGATAAGCCGTACTTCCCTGTGGCGTTCGAAGGCGGCGCCCCGTTCCTGACCTTCAACACCGCGAGCCAGTACGGAGACTGGCTCAAGGGCGTCGTTACGGGCGACCTGGGCACGTCCACCGTAAATAACCGCCCGGTCAGCGAATCCATTCGCAAGCGCTTCCCGGTGACGCTGGAATTGATGCTCCTGACCCTCGTGATGACGATCTTCGTCGGCATACCGTTCGGCGTGGTTTCCGCCGTCTGGAAGAACTCCCCTGCCGACTTGCTGGTGCGTTTCACGGCGATCTTCGGCCTCGCCGTCCCTGTGTTCTGGGTCGCCACACTTGTCCTTATTTTGCCGCAGGAGTGGTGGGGCTATGCCCCCCCGCTTGGTGGCAGGTATGTGCATCTGATGGACAACCCCTTCGAGAACCTCAAGCAGTTCCTCCCGCCGGCGGCGGTCCTCGCGCTCAGCTCCGCCGCAGGTGTGATGCGGCTAACGCGTTCGTCGCTGCTCGAAACCCTGCGCCAGGACTACATGCGCACCGCACGGGCAAAGGGGCTGCGGGAACGAACGGTCGTCTTCAGCCACGGGCTCAAGAACTCGCTTATTCCCGTCGTCACGGTCCTCGGCCTTCAGATGGCGGGCCTCCTCGGCGGCGCCCTCATCGTGGAGCAGATCTTCACCCTGCCGGGACTGGGCGACTACACCTTCAGGGCGCTCTTCCAAAAGGATTTCGAGGTGGTCCAGACCATGACGCTGTACGCCGGGGTCACGGTCGTTGTGCTCAATCTCGCGGTAGACGTGAGTTACGCCTGGCTCGACCCCCGCATCAGGTACTCCTGAGAGGATGACTGTGTCGGAAGAGATTGCCCTCGGTACCAGTGGCTTCCTGGAGGATCGCGCGCCTCGCACCGGTGCGTCCTTCGCCAGGAGGATCTCCAAGTACGCCACGCTGGCCCGGCAGAACCCGCTGGGCGCCTTGGGCCTGGTCATTATCGTGGTCTTCATCGCGATGGCCATCTTCGCCCCCCTCGTCGCCCCCTATACACCCACGGAATTCGCCGGCCGAAACAACGAGACGATGTCCAGCTCGCACATCTTCGGGACCGAGCGGCTCGGCCGCGACATCTTCAGCCGCTTCGTGTACGGGAGCCGGATCTCCCTGTCCGTCGCGGTGATCTCCGTGCTGCTGGGGGGGTCCATCGGCATTCTCTTTGGCGTCATCTCCGGCTATCTGGGCGGCTTCATCGACTCGATCTTTCAGCGGACGGTCGACGCCGCGATCGCCTTCCCGGCGCTACTGCTCCTCCTCATCATCACCCAGGCGCTCGGGCCGTCGTACCGGACGATCGTGTTCGCCCTGATGCTGGCCGTGATTCCCGGAGTCACCCGCGTCGTTCGCGGCGCGGTGCTCTCGGAAAGGAACAACCAGTACGTGGAGGCCGCGCGCGCCAGCGGCGCCTGGGCGCCTCGGATCCTGATCCGCCACCTGCTGCCCAACGTCGTGGCGCTCGGCATCATCGTCATGACCACCCTGCTCGGCGGCATCATTCTCGCCGAGTCGGCGCTCTCGTTTCTCGGCCTCGGCATCCCAAACGCGACGTCATGGGGTCAGGACGTCAGCAAGGCGCGCGAGTCACTGCCCTACCATATCCCGGCCGTTGTCTTCCCCGGTATGGCTATCACCCTGACCGTGCTCGGATTCAACCTGCTGGGCGACTCGATCCGCGATATCTTCGACCCCCGGCTTCGCGGCAGTCGATAGCATCGACCCGCGGCTTCGCGGCAGCCGCTGACACCACCTCACTCGTGCCCCGTCGCGAGCCCGCCGCACGGCGGGTTTTCCGTATGCACGCGAATGAACCTGAATTCCCGAACATCGTCTCATCCTTGATCCACCCGCCCCGCGTGCCGTAGCGTGCGGCATCGCGTCGCGTGGGAGGGCAGTGGATGCACGAAGAGCCGGAGTCTCGTTACTACTGGTCGCAGCGTCTGAAGCTGCACTACGCCGTCTGGGGCGACGAGTCCGCCCCGCCTCTCTTGCTTATTCACGGAAACCGCGATCACGCCCGCACCTGGGACCAGGTGGCCGTGCGCCTCAAGGACGAGTACTGCGTGTATGCGGTGGACCTGCGCGGCCACGGCGATAGCGCCTGGGCCATCGGGGGCCAGTACTCCATGCCGGAGTTCGTGCTGGACGTGGCGACGCTGGGCTCCGTCCTCGACCGCTCACCGCTCACGGTGGTCGGCCACTCGCTGGGCGGCGCCGTCGCGCTCAACTACGCCGGCATCTTTCCGCAGCACGTCAGCCGTCTCGTCGCCATCGAGGGCCTCGGCCCGCCCGTGCGCGAGCCTTCGCCCGGGTCCGTCCGCATGCGGAAGTGGATCCGCGACATGCAGCACTTCGATACGCGGAAGCCGCGACGCTACACCTCGATCGACGACGCGGTCGAACGGATGCGCGAGGAGAACCCGCACCTGACCGCCGAGATGGCCCGCCACCTGACCGTGTACGGCATGAAGAAGAACGAAGACAGCACGCTGAGCTGGAAGTTCGACAACTACGTCCGGCTACACTCACCGTACGAGTTCAACGTCGCCGAGGCGCGGGAGATCTGGAACCAGGTCCGTTGCCCCACACTGCTCATTCGCGGCTCCGAAAGCTGGGCGTCCGACCCCGAACAGGACGGCAAAGCCAGCGCCTTCCACGACTGCGCCTGCGTGATGATCAAGGACGCCGGCCACTGGGTACACCACGACCAGCTCGACGCGTTCATGGGCGTGGTGTGGCAGTTCCTGCACGAAGGCGAACGCTAAGCATCCAGGAGGCCGAGCGCGGTGCGCAGCGCGCCGCCGTA
The DNA here is from genome assembly GCA_035286725.1 of Dehalococcoidia bacterium. Taxonomy (GTDB): domain Bacteria; phylum Chloroflexota; class Dehalococcoidia; order DSTF01; family JACRBR01; genus JACRBR01. The sequence goes on from DATECV010000050.1 coordinate 11,519, forward strand.
TGTGTCCGGCGCGGACGTATCCTCGATGGCGGCGGTCACCACGAACGCGTCGCTGTCGGGCTCGCGCGACACGGTCCGGTGTACAGGCTCGGCGTGCCAGTCGGACCGGACGTGCATGTGGGCGCTGTCGGCGTGGAGCGCGATCGTGAACTCGGCATCGCCGGTCGTCAGCGCGACGCGCTCCAGCTCCATCCCGGCCGGGGACGGCGTGATCCTGATCTGCACCCCCCTGGTCCCGTCGTAGCAGGTCGCCTCCACCAGCGTGTTCGCCGCGGCGACGCTGGCCGGGCTCAAGTCCAGCGACGATGCCAGCCAGCCGGCCATCAGAAGCGCCGCCGAGCTTATCTGCCCCGCGCCGCCCGCGATCTCAATCTGCGTGAGGCGGTCAAGTTGCGAAGCGGACGTGCCGCTATCGAAGAACTGCGCGGCCAACTCGCGCCATGCGTTCGTGCGCTCCCACGCCAGGTCCACCAGCGCCGTCTCGGTCTCATCGAGCGCTCCCGCGATGGTCCGCAGGGCGACGGGCGTCACCGCGCCGGCGGCCGAGTCGACATACAGACGGTCGGCCAGCTCCAGCAACTCCTCGGGCAGGCGCCGCCTCGGGTCCGGCTCGCCCACCAGCCACAGATGCACCGGGAGCTCGGAGACCACGAGCGCCAGCACGACCGAGGCCACCTCGCGCTCGCCGCCCGGCCGGCCTTGCAGCAGGATCTCCTCAGAACAGATGTGGCGGCCACCCAGCGCCGTGCGCCAGCAGTGCGCCGAGATCGCGGAGCGCAGCGGGCCCGTTTCCGTCGCCGTCACCGCGAGAATCGCCCGGCATGGATGCCGCTGGGCGAGCGACTCCATCACGTGGTCGAAGCGATCGCTCGCCTCGGTCTCGCCTCCCCAGACGATAAAGTTGCTGACGCGCAGGCGGACGGACGACGTGTCGTAGGCGCCGCTGGAGGCGTCCTGCCAGATGCGGTCGAACGCGGCCTCGATGTCGCGAGGCTCCACGGGCATGAACTGATCGAGGAGCCGTTCCAGCGCCGGCGCTACATCCTGTGCCATTCGCGTCCGTCCTGCTCCACCAGCTCGCGCGCGCCATCGGGGCCCCAGCTCCCGGCGTCGTAGAACTCCAGCGGCCGTTCGCCGTTTCCCCAGGCGTCCAGCACTGGCGTCAGCAGCTCCCACGCGGCCTCCACGCTGTCCCAGCGCGTGAACAGCGTCGAATCGCCGATGATCGCGTCGAGCAGCAGGCGCTCGTAGGCCTCCGGCGGGTCGGCGCCGAACGATGTGCCGTAGCGGAAGTCCATGTTCACGGGGCGGACATCGCTACGGGTGCCCGGCACCTTCGCGCCGAAACGCAGGGAGATGCCTTCGTCGGGCTGGATCCGCAGCACCAGCAGGTTCGGCGTGGGCGTATCGCCACCGCCCATCTGCCGGAAGAGCTGCAGTGGCGGCGTCTTGAAGGTGATCGCCACCTCCGTCGCGCGCTTCGGCAGGCGCTTCCCAACGCGCAGATAGAACGGCACGTCGGCCCAGCGCCAGTTCTCGATCTGCAGCTTCATAGCGGTGAACGTCTCGATGTTCGAGCGCGGGTCCACGCCCTCCTCGTCGCGGTAACCCGGGACGCTCTCGCCGAGGATCGCGCCGAGGGCGTACTGCGCGCGCACCGTGTCGCGGCCGATGTCCTCGATGGGCGTGACGGCGTGGAAGACCTTCGCCTTCTCGTCACGGACGGCGTCGCCGGTGAAGGACGCCACCGGCTCCATCGCCACCAGCGACAGCACCTGCAACAGGTGGTTCTGCACCATGTCCCGGAGCGCACCCGCCTGCTCGTAGTAGCCCCCGCGGCCCTCGACGCCGACCGTCTCGCCGACCGACACCTGCACGTTGTCCACATAGCGGCGGTTCCAGATCGGCTCGAATATCCCGTTACCGAAGCGGAAAACGAGGATGTTCTGCACCGTCTCCTTCCCCAGGTAGTGGTCGATGCGGTAGATCTGCCGCTCGCGGAACACCGTCCCCACGTCGCGGTCCAGCTCCCGGGCCGACGCGAGGTCGCGGCCGTACGGCTTTTCGACGACCAGCCGCACCCAGCCCCCCGTCTTCGTGCCGCGCGCAAGCTCGGCGGTGCCCAGGTGGTGCGCGATCGTCGCGTAGGAGTCCGGTGGCGTCGCCAGGTAGAACAGGCGGTTGCCGCCCGCGCCGTGGGCCGCGTCCTGCGCCAGCAGCCGCTGACCCAGGCGGAAGTAGGCGCCCGCGTCGTCGAAGGTCCCGCTCACGTAGTGCAGGCCCCGCGCGAAGCTGTCCCAGATCTCCTCTTGCAGCGGCGCGCGCGAGAACTTCGCGACGGCCTCTTTCATGACAGCGCGGAACTGCTCGTCCGACCAGTCGCGGCGGGCGAACCCGACGACGGAAAAGCCGCCCGGCAGCATGCGCAAGCGCGCCAGGTTGTACAGCGCCGGCACCAGCTTGCGCGCGGTCAGGTCGCCCGTCGCACCGAACACGACGACGGCGCACGCCTCGGGCGTACGCTGGACGCGCATGCCGGTGCGGAGCGGGTTGGCCAGCGTCTCGGCGGTCATGGCTCCGCCTTCCCCGCCTGCTGGACCGCGTGGCCGCCGAACTCGTTGCGCAGCGCCGCCTGCACCTTCGCCGAGAACGACTCCGGCTGGCGGGAGGCGAACCGCCGCATGAGCGACAGCGTGATGATCGGCGCCGGCACGTCCTGGTCGAGCGCCTCCTGCACCGTCCAGCGGCCCTCGCCGGAGTCCTCTACGTAGCCCTTGATCGACTCCAGCCTTGGATCGCGCTCGAACGCGCGCTCGGTCAGCTCCAGCAACCACGACCGCACCACGGAGCCGCGGTTCCACAACGCCGACACCTGGTGCAGGTCGAGGTCAAACTTCGACCCCGCCAGCAGCTCGAACCCCTCGCCGTACGCCGCCATGAGCCCGTACTCGATGCCGTTGTGGACCATCTTCACGAAGTGGCCGGCGCCGCTGGGCCCCACGTGCGCGTAGCCATCGGCGGGCGCCAGCGTCTTCAGCGCCGGCTCGACGAGCGTGAACGCGTCCTGCGAGCCGCCGACCATCAGGCAGAAGCCCTCCTTCAGCCCCCAGATCCCGCCGCTCGTCCCCGCGTCGAGGTACTCGATCCCCTGCGCGCGCAGATCATCGGCGCGGCGCATCGAATCGTGGTAGTTCGAGTTGCCGCCATCGACGAGCACGTCGCCCTTCGACAGCAACGGCGCCAGCGTGTCGATCGTCGCCTGCACCGGCGCGCCGGACGGCACCATCATCCAGATCGCGCGCCGCGGCGACAGCTTCGACACGACATCGGCGAGCGACTGAAAGTCGCCGATCGCCTGCGCCCGCTTGAGCTGCCCGAAGGTGAACGTCATGCCAGGTATCGCCACGTCTTCTCCGTCGGCGGCCGTCACCTGCAGGAACACACCGCGCGCCGGACCGCCCTTGTG
>DATECV010000051.1:0-7518 GCA_035286725.1 Dehalococcoidia bacterium
GCGAGCCCCATCGCCTCCGGCCGTTCCAGCATCGGCCCCACCGACGGCATCGTCTCGTCCAGCCGGTAGAACAGCGTGCCCGGCGTCGGCACCCAGCCCAACGGAGAGAGCGCGAAGGCCCGGATGTTGTGCTCCTTCTCCTCCGCCGCCAGCCCTTTCGCCAGTTCGCGCAGCGCATGCTTCGTCAGCATGTAGCTGATGTTGCCCGCGCCCTCCTGATCCGCGGCGATCGAAGAGATGTTGAAGATCACGCCGTCGTTCCGGGCGATCATGTGCGGCAGCACGGCCTTGCTGCATGCGATCGCCCCGCGCACGTTCACCCGCCACATCAGATCCCAGCGCTTCAGCGGCATGTCGACGAGCTTCGCCGGAGCCATGATCCCCGCGTTGTTCACCAGGATGTCGATGCGGCCGAACTCCGACATCGTGCGCCGCACCATCTCTTCGATCTGATCGTCGTCGGTGACGTCGCAGCGCACCGGCAGCGCGCGGACACCCAGCTTCTCCAGCTCCCGCGCCGTCTCGCCGATCGTCCCCTCCAGCCGCGACTGTCCCTCCGCCTCGGTGCGGGCCGCGACGACGACGTTGCACCCTTCCTTCGCGAACTCCACCGCCATGTACTCCCCGACGCCGCGTGAGGCGCCGGTGATGATCGCAACCTTGCCTTCGAGGTTCTTCATCCGAGCGCTCCTGTCTACGCCTTGGAGAGTGTGACGAACCGGTTCACGAGGGAGAACCCCGCGGACGGATAGAGTGCGCGAGCGGCCGCGTTTTCGGCGTTTGTATAGACGATGGCGGTCGTCATCCCGCGTTCCCCCATCTTGCTCATGCCCCGGTGCAGCGCGGCGCGGGCCAGGCCCATCCGCCGGAACTCCGGGTGCGCGCCGACGGGCTCGAACTCGCCGATGCCGTTGGCTGCGTCGAGCCAGCCCATGGCGTACGCGGCGAGGCGGCCGTCCGGCGCCTCCACGACGCTGTCGAGGTCCGGATCGTAGCCGGGCGCGTGCATGAACGCGCGATAGGCGTCCGCGGTCATCCTGCTACCGGGCGAAAAGGCGGCGAAGTGGACGGCCGCCCGCTGTTCGACGTCCGCCTCGCGCATGCCGCGAACGACGAATCCTCCAGGCATGGTGGGTGAGGGATCCCGCGGGCGCAGCTCCTTGCTGAAATAGAGGCCCGAAACGCGAGTATCGGTGAATCCTCGGCGCCGCAACAGATCGATCGTGCTGTCGTCGTCCTCGAAGATCTCGGTGGCGCAAACAGCTCCGCCAAGCGGTTCGGCTCCCGTCGACCGCACGGCGTTCACGCACCATTCGATGACCTCCTGCTCGAGCGCGGAACCGCGCAGCTCTGGAAGAACCTGCTCCTCGAAGTACACGCTTCCCTGCATCCTCCCCCAGCCGGCGGTGCGGCCCTGCGCGTCGCACCAGAGACGAATGACCGCCTCGCGCGGCTTCCGGTCGGGATCGTAGAACAGCGCCCAGTCCAGGTCACCGATGTGCCGGTAACCAGAATGGCGCGACGCGCGGCGGCCCGCGATGAGGACGCTCTTCATGGCGTCGATGTCCGCGGGATCACTGTACGGACGGGAACGGTAGTCCATGGATGACGATTCAGATCCGCGGCCCGCGCCGCTGGTCCGGCTCCTCGCCGCCCGCGTATCGGGGCTTGTACTCAGGCTCGCGTCCGGCGATCTGGTCCCGGTGCATCCGGTCGTGCCGATAGTACGAGCGCAGCCACTGCATGACCGTCAGCCGCCCGAACATCGGCTGAGACGCGGTGCGCTCGAACTGCTCCGGCGTCATCGACTCGATGAGGCGGACCGTCTCCGCCCGCTGCGCCCGAAGCTGCCCGGTCAACTCGGGGATGGTGTGCCCCTGAGCCTGCTCCAGGCGAATCGCGGGCCGACTGGGCCGCACGTCGCTCACGTCGGGGTCGTCCGCCTCCAGCGCCCGCTGCACCCAGGCCCGATACGCCGTCTCCATCTCCGCCAGGTGGGCCAGCTGCTGCTTGGGCGACCACTGGGCTTCCCCCTCGGCCCCGGCCGGAGCATGCTCGGCAGCTTCGGGCGCCAGCGCCTCCGCCTCGGCCAGCAGCGCGTCCCGCTGTTGGGCCATCTTGTCAAGGAGCTCCTTGATCGCTTCAGGGCTGGCCATCGAACGCACTCCTTGACAGGGCTATTCGGCCTGAACCCGAGTCTCCGCGAGCGAATACGGCCGTGCCGGCGTAATGCGGCCCCGCCTCCCCCGTTTGATCCGTATGTCAAGGGTATTCGGAGATAGAGGTATGGCCAAACGTGATCCTCAGCGCACCGAGAAGCTCCGTCGAGCGGTGCGTTACATGCTGGAGCACGGAACGCTCGTACAGGGCAGCCAGACACGGCTGGCCGAGCACTTCAAGGTCACGCGCCAGCGCGTGCACCAGATCGTCGTCGAAGAGCGGCGCGAAGTGATGCGCGGGGCCAGCGGCGAAGGCCCGTCATTCATGGACTCAACGGCGGCCGACCCCGCGCAGCCGTCGTGGAGGGCTTCGTAGCCCTCGAAAACCATCGCGCCGGTTCAGTCGTAACGGAGACGAACACAACATGGCCAAGCGGGATCCACAGCGCACACAGAAGCTCCGCATCGCCGTCCGCTACCTCCTGGAGCGCGACTGCATGGCGAAAGGCAACCAGTCCCGGCTGGCCGAACACTTCAAGGTGTCCCGCCAGCGCGTCCACCAGATCGTCTGCGAGGAGCGGCAGCGCTACAGCGAGCCCACGATGGCCGGCTAGGAGACCACACAAGCGCACGGCGAACCAAGGCGGGCCACAACCCGCCTTTCCTTATGTAGAGGGCTGCCCGTTCTGGCCGACCGCGGCTGCGCCAACGCCAACGCGGCCTAACCCCCGAAGCCGTGACGCTCCGCCGTGGCCACCGCGAAGTGGTCCGTCATCCCGGAGATGTAGTCCGCAACCCGGCGCGCCAGCGAGTCGTCGGGCCGTGTGTACTCCGATGCGGCGAACTCCTCCGGATGCTTCAGGAGCCGCTCCCAGAGAAACTCGATCACGCGGCGGGCCCGCGCCGCCTCCGCCAGCCGTTCCTCCCAGAGGTACACGTTCTCGAACATGTACTCCCGCAGTTCATCAGCCGCGGCCGCGACCTCTTCGCCCATCTCGATGGCGCCCAGCGCTCCGCCATCCCGCGGCGTCTGCGCCGCCTCCCACGATGCATCGACGATATCGCTGACCAGCGCGTCGATCCGGTTGGAGTGCGTCTCACCCAGCACGCGGCGCGCCCGGGCCGGCAGGTCGCCCGTCCGCAGCAGTCCCGCCCGCGTCGCGTCCGCGATGTCGTGGTTGAGGTAGGCGACCGAGTCCGCCAGCCGGACGATCTGTCCCTCCAGCGTCGAGGCCAGCGGCCCGCCCCACTGCTCCGTCGACCAGTAACGCTCCTCCAGCTCTTCGAAGATCCCTTCGCGCGGCTTGGAGTGCTTCAGGATCCCCTCGCGGACCTCCCACGTGAGGTTGAGGCCCGCTCCGGACGCCTCCAGCAGGTCGACGATGCGGACGCTCTGTTCGTTGTGACGGAAGCCGTCGGGCAGCAGGTCGCCCAGCGCCTGCTCGCCCGCGTGGCCGAACGGCGTGTGCCCCAGGTCGTGCCCCAGCGCGATCGCCTCCGCCAGGTCCTCATTCAGGTCCAGCGCCCGGGCTATCGTCCGGGCGATCTGCGCGACCTCCAGCGTGTGCGTCAGACGCGTGACGTAGTGGTCGCCCGCCGGCGCGATGAACACCTGCGTCTTATGCTTCAGCCGGCGAAACGCTTTGCAATGGATGATGCGGTCGCGGTCGCGCTGATACTCGGTCCGCATGTCGGATGGCGGCTCCGGGCGCAGGCGGCCGCGCGTGTTGACGGACCGCATGGCCGCGGGCGCGAGCAGTCTCTCCCGTTCCTCCAGCCGCCGGCGGACCGATTCGTGCGGCCGCCCCTTCACCCGTTTGGTCATCAGTCGCGATTGTAGGCGACCACCCGGAGGGCGTCGAGCAGGTGGACTCGCACAGGAAGGCACGGCAGAAACCACGCCTTCCCTCTTTTGACGGAGGCCCCCCTCAGTCGAGCACGATGTCCGGCGTCGGCCCGGGTGGCGGCGTGGGCGTCGCCGCGGCGTCCGGCACGTGCGTCGCCGGCGGCGGCGGCGACCCACCCGGCGCGTCGCGGTGGCACTTGCGGCCGATCTGGAAGAGCGCGATGCGCAGGTCCTTGAAGCTCACGCGGCCGTCGCCGTTGATGTCGTAGAGCGGATCGGTGCTGTGATTCGCGATCGCCAGCGCGATCCTGTACACGTCGCGCCAGTTCACCCGCCCATTTCCGTCGACGTCCGCACAGCGTTCTGGCCGCGGCGTCCGTGTGGCCGTCGGCGTGTGCTTCGGCGCCTTGGTCTTCGTCGGCGTCGCGATCTTCGGCGTCTTCGTCGCGGTGGCCGTCTTGGGCGGCTCCGTGGCCGGCGGCGCCGTCGGTGTGTGGGTTGCCGTCGGTGGCGCCGCAGTCGCCGTCGGTGGCAGCGGCGTCGGCGTGCGGGTGGATGTCGGCGGCACGGCCGTCGCGGTCCCGGTCGGTGTCGGTGGGACCGGCGTCGGCGTGTGGGTGGCTGTCGGCGGCGCCGACGTTGGCGTGTTCGTGGGCGTCGGCGGCACGGGTGTCGGCGTGTTTGTGGGCGTCGCGGTCGGGACGCCCACCGTGATGGTCACGGAGCGCACGGTCTGCAACCCGCTCGGATCCGTGGCCCGGAGTGTGACGACGTGCGTGCCGGCGATCAGGTCGTCACGCGAGAACGAAGTCCCGATGCCGAGGCCGCCGCCCTGGATGTTCGACGTCCAGAACATGAACACCCCGCCCAGCGGCCCCGTCTCCGGGTCGATGGCGGTGGCTGAGAACAGGATCGTCGAACCGGGCGCGAACGATGCTCCGTTTGCCGGCGAGAGGATCGTCACGACCGGTGGTTGATTCGCCCCGGCCGAGGCGTTGTGTGGGCGCGCGACACCGGTGGCGACGATGACCGCGAGCAGGACTGCCGGAATCAGCAGGTGGTGGCGCATGTTGGCTACTCCCATCTTCATCGTGTCGATGAGAGCCGCCCTCTTGAGTCACACGCGGCCCCGAACGGGCGCGACATCCGTGTCCGGCCATGACTCCCCCTACCTCCTTCACCATCGACACAGCCTGAGATACCTGAAGTCGATTTCATAGAAAACCAGATCCAGTGTCAGTGATCGTAGAACTCGGTCGAGGAGCCATGGTTCTCTTGCCCGGCTTCGGGGGCGGCGTTAGATTGGCCTTACCTGTACGTGAGGGTGCGAGTAGCGCCGCCCCACGCATTCCCTGGAGGTGCCCCGATGGGCCGGCCCGTCCTGCACACGCGACTCTGCGACATCCTCGATATCGAGTACCCCGTCATCCTGGCCGGGATGGGTGGCGTCGCCACGGCCGACCTCGTCGCCGCCGTCTCGGAAGCCGGCGGACTCGGCATCGTCGGCGCAGCCTCCATGCCACCCGAGGAGATCGAGCGCCAGGTAAGGCGCATCCGCGACCTCACCTCAAAGCCCTTCGGTGTCGACGTGCTGCTGCCATCCGGCGTGGCAAGGCCGCCCGCAGCTGAGGGCAAAGAGCGCACGGCGAACGGCAAAGAGGCCGTCGCGGCCGGCGCACCGGCGTCGGCGCCCAAGCGACCGCGCGACTACCTGCCGGCCCCCTACCAGACGTTCATCACCAGCGCCGAGAAGGAGTTCGGCCTGCCCGAGCGCGGCCAGGACGAGGACTTCTCGCAGGGCATGCGGCGGCTCGGCGCCAGCGACTTCTCGAAGCGCCAGGTGGAGGCCATCCTCGACCTGAAGGTGCCGGTGTTCGCGGCAGGACTCGGGAACCCGGGGCCCTATGTCGAGGCGTTCCGCGCGCAAGGCGCGAAGGTCATCGGGCTCGTCGGCAATGTGAAGAACGCGAAGCGCCTGGCCGATAGCGGAACGGATGTCGTCGTGGCGCAGGGCACCGAGGCCGGCGGCCACACCGGCCGCATCGGTACGCTTGCGCTCATCCCGCAGGTGATCGATGCGATCGCGCCGACACCCGTCGTGGCGGCGGGCGGCATCGGCGATGGCCGCGGCATCGCGGCCGCTCTGGCGGCGGGATGCGACGGCGTCTGGATAGGCACCGCGTTCCTCGTCTCGCGCGAGGCGACCTGGCCCGACCTGTTGAAGGAGCGCATCCTGGCCGCGACTGAAGAGGACACGCGCGTCACCCGCCTCTACAGCGGCAAGACCATGCGCAATATCAACAACCCGCTCATCGAGTACTGGGAGGGCCAGAAGCTCGACGCGCTGCCGATGGGCATGCAGGGCATCGTCTCCGGCGAGATCATGGCGGGCGCGCGCGAGGCCAACCGCCTGGAGTTGCTGATGAACCCCGCCGGCCAGATCTCCGGCATGCTGCACGAGTCGCGCCCCGCGCAGGACATCTTCGCCGACATGGTCCGCGGCGCCGCCGAGATCCTGTCCGAAGGCCTGAAGCGCCGCGTCCAAGCATCCGTGTAAGATGACGGCCATGGAGTACGTGCTAGTCATCCATGAGGCTGAAGAGGGTGGCTTCTGGGCCGAGATCCCTGCCTTACCCGGTTGTTACGTGCAGGGAGAGACGATCGACGAGCTCCTTGCCGAAGCTCCCGAGATCATCGAATCCCACCTGGATGCGCTTCGCGAGGACGGCCAGCCCGCCCCGGATGGCCGCTTCATGCTCGCCACCGTTCGGGTTCCATCCCCCAGCGCGGCATAGCGCCGAATGCCACCCTTCCGCAACGTCAAGGTGGTGGACGCCATCGGGGCATTTGAGCGTGTCGTTCTCCGCCAACCGGCAGCCCATCAAGACCGGAATCCTCATGGCAATGATCAAGAACGCAGGCCTCACGCCTGAGCAGTTCGCCCGGCTCCTGAAGGGAGAAAAGCTTGGCTGATCAACCACTCGCCGACAAGCATATCCTCATCACGGGCGGCGGGTCGGGCATCGGACTCGCCTGCGCGGCCCGTTTTCGAGCCGATGGCGCTATCGTCACGCTCATGGGCCGCACGCGGGCGAAGCTCGAGACCGCACGCGAAAGGCTCCTCAAGGCTCCTGGCAAGGATGTCCGCATTGCGACAGGCGACGTGGCGAACGAGGACCACGTCAACGCCGCCGTGAAGACGGCAGCCGATGCGACCGGCGGCCTGTACGGCTGCGTGGCTGCCGCGGGTACCGGGACATTCGGCCCGCTGCTCGACACACAGCGCGCGGCCTGGGACAGCGTCCTCGCCACGAACCTCACCGGAGCCATGCTCACGATCAAGCATGCCGGCCGGGCGATGCTCGAGGCCGCAGGCGGCGGTTCGATCGTCGCCATCTCATCGATCGCCGGCATCCTGACGCACCGCTGGATGACGGCGTACTGCGTGTCGAAGGCCGGCATCGAGATGCTGGTCCGCAACGCCGCCGACGAGCTGGGCGGCGCGGGCATCCG
>DATECV010000052.1:0-4429 GCA_035286725.1 Dehalococcoidia bacterium
CAGCGACGAGCCGCAGGTCATCCCGCTGGCCGCCGCCGGCGAGGCGGCCATCCGTGAGCCCGAAGCGTACGAGGACGCCCCACTGGTGATGAACGGGGCGGTGCGCGGGCTGCTGCGGGTCTCCTGCCCCCAACCGCTGACCGCGGCCCAGCGACGCCTCTTCTTCGCCATGGCGAGCGACGCCTCTCGCGCGTTCGAGCAGATCGAGAGCCAGCGAGTCCAGACCAGGATGGTCCAGGAGCGTCTGCTGCAGTCGGAGAAGATGTCCAGCATCGGCCAGCTCGTTTCGGGTGTGGCGCACGAGCTGAACAACCCACTGACCGGCATCATGGGGTTCGCGCAGCTCTTGTTGATGAGAAAGGACCTGGATCCGGCGGTGACGCAGCAGATCCAGACGATCTACCAGGAGGCCGACCGCGCCGCGAAGATCGTCTCGAACCTGTTGACGTTCGCACGGCGGCGCGAGGCCCGCAAGGAGCCCGCGAACCTGAACGCGATGATCGAGCGGGTGCTGGAGCTGCGGAACTACGACCTGCGGGTGCGGAACATCGACGTCGTGCAGGAGCTGGACCCGTCGCTCCCCGACACGATGGTGGACACCAACCAGCTTCTGCAGGTGTTCCTGAACCTCATCATCAACGCCGAACAGGCGATGCGGTCGACGCTGGAGGACGGAGCCGAAGGGTCGCTGCGGATTACGACGCGGACCAGCCGGCCGGGCATCATCCTGGCCTCGTTCGAGGACAGCGGACCGGGCATGAGCGAGGAGACGCTGCGCCGGATCTTCGACCCGTTCTACACGACGAAGAACGCGGGTGAGGGGACCGGGCTGGGCCTGACCATCAGCTATGGGATCATCGAGGAGCACGGCGGCCGGATCTGGGCCGAGAGTCACCCCGGACGCGGGACGACGTTCTTCATCGAGCTGCCGGTGTTGGCGGGCGCGGCGCCCGCGCGCGTTCGCGAGGACGACGGCGGGATGGCGCCCACGGCGGTCGACCGGCGGCGCATCCTGGTGGTCGACGACGAAGAAGCGATCCAGCAGCTCCTGGCAGGCGTGCTGGAGATGGACGGGCACGACGTGGCCATCGCGAACAACGGGCGCGAGGCGCTGGACCGGGTGGGGCGGGAGCCCTTCGACCTGATCATCACCGACATCAAGATGCCGGTGATGGGCGGGCCCGACCTGTACAAGCGGCTGCGCGACGACGGCAACCCGCTGGCGCAGCGGGTGATCTTCATCACGGGGGACACGGTGGCGCCCGACACGCGCAAGTTCCTGCAGGGCATCAAGAACACCGTCCTCTCGAAGCCGTTCCGGCTGCGCGACGTACGCGAGTCGGTGGCATCGGCCCTGGCGCGTTAACCGGCCCTTCGGCCTGGAAAGGGAATCCGCGGCATGGTGTTTCGGCGCGACGATCGGCAGGACGAGGTCATCGAAGAAGACGAGGACGGGCTGAACATCATCAGCGACGACGACGAAGAAGATGACGGCGATGCAGTGATGGGCGACCTGTTCGAGGCCGGCCAGCGCTGCGACGTGTGCGGGGCGGAAGAGGGGCGCGTCGGGTTGGACCCGAGCTGCCGCGGCGCGTACGACGGCGACCCCGTGTTCTACGGCCTGAAGTGCCTGCCCGAGGGGCTGAAGGCCGCGTACGCCGGCGTCGAGGGCGTTGCCGTCATCGTGGAGCCCTTCGACGAGTACAGCGACCACTACTACTACCGCCTGGACGAGATGCCGGCGTACCAGTTCGTGCGCGAGGACGTCGAGGCGATCTCGTGGCTGCTGCTCACCATCGGCGACCCCTGCGCGCGGTGCGGCGAGCAGAGCCGGTTCGCCTGGCTGACGCGCGACTTCGTGGACCCGGGGCTGCCGGAAAACAAGGCGGTGTTCCGCAACCTGGACAAGGACATCGAGAACCTGTGCGGGCCGTGCGCGGGCCTGGCGCTGGCCGCGTCGTACCGCTCGCTGGAGCTGCCGGTGATGACGGTGGAGCTGCCACGCGGCGCGATGGGCATCGTGATGCCGACGGGGGAGTGAACAATCGGATGGCGTTGGTGTTGGAGCAGGCGTACATCGACGAGATGATCGTGCACGCGAAAGAAGACGCGCCAAACGAATGCTGCGGGATCATCGCGGGCACGGCCGGACGGGCGACGAAGCTCTACCGGGCGATCAACGCCGAGGCGAGCCCCTATCGGTACAGCGTGGAGCCGAAGGACCTGTTGCGCATCCACCGCGAGGTGGACGAGCGCGACTGGGAGTTCCTGGCGATCTACCACTCACACACACACACCGAAGCGTACCCGTCGCCCACCGACGTGCGGCTGGCGGCCTGGCCGGACGCGTACTATGTGCTGGTATCGCTGATGGACGCGGACCCGGTGGTGCGCGCGTTCCGGATCACGGACGGAGCCGTCAGCGAGGAGCCGATCGAGGTCGTGCAGTAGACGGGTGGGTCAAGCCCGCCTTGAGGTGACCATGCCGTTGAAGGATCAAATCTCGGACGACCTGAAGGACGCGATGCGGTCCGGGGAGGTGGTGCGGCGGGAGACGTTGCGCTCGGTCCTGGCGGCGATCCGCAATGCCGAGATCGCGCGCGTGAACGTGAAGGACGAATCTGCGACACGCCAGGAACTGGGCGACAACGACGTGCTGGACGTGCTGCAGAAGCAGGCGAAGCAGCGGCGCGAGAGCATCGAGGAGTACAAGAAGGCGGCACGCCAGGACCTGGTGGACCGCGAATCGGCCGAGCTGGAGATCATCTCGGCGTACCTGCCCGCGCAGATGGGCCGCGATGAGATCGTCGCCGAGGTGCGGAAGGCGATGGAGGAGACGGGCGCGGGCGGGCCGGGCGACAAGAGCAAGCTGATGCCGGTGGTGATGGGACGGCTGAAGGGTCGCGCCGACGGCCGGGCGATCAACGAAGTGGTGACCGAGCTGCTGGGGACGAAGTAGCGAGCGGCGGGAAGCGCCGACATTCAACCACGGCAGGAAGATCAAGGCGGGCGACTTCGCGGGAAGAGACCGTTTCGGCTGACTCGGACCCGGGCGCAAATCGATCGCGCGACACCCGGCGGGCTATCGGATTCGCACTCAGTGGTGCCCGGCCGCCACCGGCTGGGCCGCCAGTTCGCGGTACTCCTGCCGCGCCTTCTCGACGACGTTGCCGATGCCGCCGCCGCCGAACTGGAGCACCAGGGCAGCGAGTACCCCATAGGTCAGGCCGACGCCGACCATGACCGCGGGCAGGCCGACCACCGTCGCCAGGCCCGAGGTGGCGAGCGCGGCAAACGGCGTGGTCCCGTTGAAGGCGATGCCGTTCAGCGACATGACCCGGCCCCTGAACTGCGAGGGCGTCGACTCCTGGAGCATCATCTGGATGATGCCGAGCTGCGAGGAGAAGGAGAAGGAGACGAAGGCCTGAATGGCGATCGCCACCGCGGGTTCCCGTGTCAGCGCCATGCCCACGAGGCCGAGCGGGGCGATCACCACGGCCAGCCAGATGCGCGCCGCCCGCATCTGCTCGCCCCACCAGACGAGCGCCAGGGCGCCGAGGACCGACCCCACCCCCGAACTTGCCCACACCAGCCCGAGCACGCCGGCGCCCTCGTGCAGCACGCTTTTCACGTAGTACGTGGTCAAGATCGCCACGATGGGGAAGACCAGCGTCGTGTTCAGTGCGGTCAGCAGCAGGAGCACCATCACATGCGGCCGGCCGCGGGCGTGGCGAAGACCCTGCTTCAGGCCCTCGATCGAGGACACGCGCGGCTCGCCCGCCGGACGCGCGGCCGGACGATAGCGGATCATCAGCAGGCCGGCGATCACGGCGACGAAGCTGGCCGCGTTCAGGAAGTACGCGGTGGCGAGCCCGAACGCGCCAATCACCGCCCCCGCCACCGCGGGTCCGACCATCCGGGTGCCATGAAACGTGGCCGAATTCAGCGCCACGACCTGGCCGATCTTCTCCGGCCGAACCAGGTCCGGCAGGAATGCCTGGTAGGCCGGCATGTCGTAGCCGAAGGCGATACCGAGCATCGCCGCCGCGACGATGATCATCCAGATCTCGACGCGGCCGGTGGCGATGAGGACGGCGAGCGCCCCCGCCAGCAGCATCATCACCACCTGCGTCATCAGCAGAATCCGCCGCTTGTCCGCCCGGTCCGCCAGGACGCCGCCGAACAGCATGACGACGAGGCTGGGGAGAGCGTTCGCGAAGTTCACGATGCCCAGCCCGAACGCCGAATCCCAGAGCTCGAGCACCAGCAGCCCCTGGGCCATCGCCTGCATCCAGGTGCCCGTCATCGAGATGGCCTGCCCGATCCAGACCACCCGGAAGTCGCGCTCGCGCAGAGCCGAAACCGAGTCCGGAAGCGCGATGCCGAACGGAAGGCGGGCGGGGGCTTCAACGTCGATAGTGGCCATCGG
>DATECV010000053.1:0-2024 GCA_035286725.1 Dehalococcoidia bacterium
TACTCGCTCATCGACACGAAGTCGCGGGCGGTGGAGCTGGCAAAGGAGCTGGAACAGCGGGGCGTGTACGTGCCGGAGGGGACGCGCATCCACATCTCGGGCTGCGTCCACGCCTGCGGCAAGCACCACATCGCGGACATCGGGCTGCAGGGCGCGAACGTGCGCGTCGGCGACACCATCGAGGAGGCGGCCGACGTCTACGCGGACGGCGAGCTGGGCCCGAACGGGCGGCTGGCGTCCCGCGTGGCGGACAAGGTCCGCATGCAGGACCTGCCGGACGTGGTCGAGCGCCTCCTGCTGCGGGACGCGATCGACGAAGCGAGCTGAGTGTGCGAAACGGGCGAGGGTTTCACAGGAAGGGAACGGAGTGAGGGTCAACAGGCGTGATTTTCTGAAGATGGCGGGGGTTACGGCGGCGGCGGTCGCTGCCACGCCGATCCTTTCGGCGTGCGGCGACGACGGATCGTCGCCGGAAGTGGCCTCAGGCAGTCCGCCGGCCGCCGGCGTAACGGCGGGCGCGACGACGACGCTGCGGGCATCGAGCGACGAGAAGATCAAGATCGGCTTCATCGCGCTGACGGACTGCGCGTCCGTGGTGATGGCCCACGAGCTTGGGTTCTTCGAGAAGTACGGGCTCAACGTGGACGTGCTGAAGCAGGCGTCGTGGGCGAGCCTGCGCGACGGGCTGCTGACGGGGGACCTGCACGCGGCGCACATGCTGTTCGGCATGCCGTTCTCGGTGTACACGGGCGTCGGCGGCCCCGCGGGCAAAGAGATCCACATCGCGATGGTGCTGGACAACAACGGACAGGGCATCACGCTGTCTCAAGACAAGTTTGGAGGCAAGGTCGGCTTCAGGAGTCTGACCGAATTGAAGACCGCCGTCGACGCGCTCAAGGCCGAGAAGGAAGTGACGTTCGCCATGACCTTCCCGGGAGGCACGCACGACATATGGCTCCGCTACTGGCTGGCCGCGGCCGGCGTGGATCAGGACACGGTGAAGATCATCACCATCCCGCCGCCGCAGATGGTCGCGAACATGAAGTCGAACGCGATGGACGGGTACAGCGTCGGTGAACCCTGGAACGGGATCGGCGTGAAGGACGGCATCGGATTCACCGCCATCGCGTCGCAGGACATCTGGAAGCAGCACCCGGAGAAGGCGCTGGGTGTGAACCCGGACTTCGCGGCGAAGCGGCGTGACGACCTGAAGCTGGTGATGCGGGCGATCCTGGAGGCCTCGCAGTTCATCGACGACCCCGCCAACAAGGTGCAGGTGGCCAACACGATCGGCGGGTCCGCCTACGTGAACGCGAGCGACGACGTCATCGCCGCGCGGCTCGAGGGCAAGTACGACCTGGGCGGCGGGCTGGGAGAGCATATCTACACCGACGACACGATGTTCTTCTACAACAACGGCTTCGTCAACGCGCCCCGCATCGGTCACGCGGCCTGGTTCATGGCGCAGTACGTGCGCTTCGGCTACCTCAGCGAGCTGCCGGACACGCAGGCCATCGCGAAGAAGCTCATCCTGTCCGACCTGTACGGCGAGGTCGCGCGCGATATGGGCATCGCCGTCCCCGACGACGACATGGCGCCGTTCACGCTGGCGCTGGACGGCGCCACCTTCGACCCTGCCGACCCGCAGAAGTATCTGAGCACCTACGGAGGCATCTCTTGACTGCTATCTCGATCGGCGCGAGCGGCGTGACACGACGCCTCGGCCGGCCACGCATGGCGCCACTTCTCGGGCGATTGGCGTTATCGGCGGCGACGACGGCGGCATCGCTCGCCTGCGCGGCGGCGCTGCTGGCTTCAGTCTGGTGGCTGGCGTCGCTCTGGTCGGAAGACCTGCCGGGGCCTGCGAAGACGATGCCCGTGTTCTGGGACCTGGTCAGCAATCCGTTCTACGACAACGGGCCGAACGACAAGGGCATCGGGCTGCAGCTCATCGCTTCGCTAAAGCGCGTGGCCATCGGGTTCACACTGGGGACGTGCGTGGCGGTGCCGCTCGGCGTGCTGCT
>DATECV010000054.1:0-19030 GCA_035286725.1 Dehalococcoidia bacterium
TTGCGGCGCGGTTTTCGCCGTAGTTGCTGGTGGTGGACTTGATGAACTGGAGCATGCAGACGTTGTAGCCGCGGCCCCAGGCGCGAAAGAGGACGCCGAGGGCGGCGGTGGTCTTGCCCTTGCCGTTGCCGGTGTTGACGACGACGAGCGACTTCCGGGGGACGCGGGCCTCGGCCTGGTCTTCATGCTCTTCGGTCATCGTCGTGGTCCCCCAGTGTCCGCACCCACGGCCGGTCTCCCCGGCGACTCTTCGAAGGGCGGCCGTGCCACATCAGCCGGTCTCCCCGGCGACTCTTCCACGGGCGGCTCTCGCCCAGACGAGTCTGAAAGTGCCGCGTCGGGACCGGCGACGCGCTCGAGCCAGGCGAGATCCGGGGCGGCGAGCTGGACGGTCTCGGGCGCGGCGATGGGGCGCCCGGTGACGGGATGGGCGAGGATGCGGACGGCGACGCCGTAGACGCGGCGCAGCAGGTCCTCGCGGAGCACCTGCTGGGGCAGGCCCGCGGCGACGATGCGGCCGCCGGCCATGAGCGCGATGCGGTCGGCGAAGGCAGAGGCCAGCGTGACGTCGTGGACGACGGCGAGCGCGGCGAGATCCTGGCGGCGGCAGAGATCGAGGACGAGCCGAAAGGTCTCGACCTGGTGCTGAAGGTCGAGATGCGAGGTGGGCTCGTCGAGGAGGAGCAGGTCGGGCTCCTGGGCGAGGGCGCGGGCGATGGCGACGCGCTGGCGCTCGCCGCCGGAGAGCTCGTCGGCGAGGCGATCGCGGAGGTCCCAGCAGCCAGTGCGCTCCATGGCGGCGCGGACGACGGCGACATCGCGCGAGCTTTCGGACTGAAACAGGCCGAGATGCGGGGTGCGGCCCATGAGCACGCACTCGAACGCGGTGAAACGCTGGGGCAGGGCGGCGGACTGGGCGACGGTGGCGACGCGGCGGGCGACCTGGCCGGGCTTGAGGCCCGCGAGGTCGTGGCCATCGAGCGTGAGGGTGCCGCGCCGTACCGGCAGGACGCCCGTGATGGCACGGAGGAGCGTGGTCTTGCCGCAGCCGTTGGGGCCGAGGAGGGCGACGAGCTCGCCACCGGCGACGTCGAGATCGACGTCTTCGAGGACGGGGCGGGCGGGATAGCCGGCGCCGAGGCCGCGTATGGAGAGGGTCATGGGCGCGCGCCTCCGTATCGCTGCTGGCGGCGGAGGAGGAAGAGGAAGAACGGCGCGCCGACGAGGGCGGTGATGACGCCGATGGGCACCTCGCGCCCGGGTTCGATGGTGCGGGCGATGAGATCGGCGAGGATGAGAAACGAGGCGCCGAAGAATGCCGAGAGCGGCAGCACGCGGCGATAGTCGGGGCCGTAGACCATGCGAACGGCGTGGGGGACCACGAGGCCGACGAAGCCGATGAGGCCGCTGACGGCGACGGCGGCGGCGGTGGCGAGCGAGGCGACGCCGAGGAGGACGATCTTCACGCGCTCGGTATCGACGCCGAGCTGGCGCGCCTGATCCTCGTCGAGCTGCATGACGTTGAGGATGCGGGCATAGGGGAGGATGACGACGGCGGCGAGGAGCATGTAGGGCAGGGCGATACCGACATCGGTCCAAGAGGCGGTGTTGAAGCCGCCGAGGATCCAGTTGAGGATGGCGAGGGTGCGCGTGTTGTATTCGAGCATGAGGTAGGTGACGACGGAGGTGCCGACGGAGGACACGGCGACGCCGGCGAGGATGAGCGAGGTGGCGGGAACGACGGGCCCGGTGCGGGCGAGCGTGTAGGCGAGGCCGACGGCGATGAGGGCCCCGGCGAAGGCGGCGGGCGGGACGGGGCTGAGGAGGCCGGCGGTGACGAAGAGCGGGGAGACGATGATGATCGTCGCGCCGACGCTGGCGCCGGCGGCGACGCCGAGCAGGTAGGGCTCGGCGAGGGGGTTTCGGAAGACGCCCTGGTACGCGGCGCCGGAGAAGGCGAGGGTGGCACCGACCATGCCGGCGAGGACGACGCGCGGCGCGCGCACCTGCCAGACGATGGCGTCGTAGGTGCGGGCATGCTCGCCGGTGGAGATGAACGGGAGATGGTCGAGCAGAATGGCGAGCGTGGTGGCGGGGGAGATGCGCACGGTGCCCCAGCCGATGGCGATGACGGCAACGAGGCAGGTGAGGAGCGCGGCGAGCGCGTAGGCAGGCAACAACCCGCGCCACGTCAACACCAGCGGCGCGCGATCGGGCGCGGCGGCGATGGGCGACGGGCGGGTTGGGGCGAGTTGCACGCTATTGGAACCTCTCGGGGTAGATGAGCTTCGCGAGCTGCTCGAGCGCGTCGATGATGCGAGGACCGGGGCGGCTGATGACGTCGGGATCGATGCCGAAGATCTGGTCCGTCTGCACGGCCTCGATGACGGACCAACCGGGGCGCGCTTTCACGGAGTCCACGGTCACGCCGAACTCTTCGTCGGCGAGGATGATGATCGAGGGATTGGCCGCGATGATCGCCTCCTGCGTCATCTGCGGGTAGGCGGAACCGCCGCCGCTGCCGGCGATGTTGCGGACGCGGAGGATCCGGTACAGGTCGCCGATGAAGGTGTCGTCGGAGACGGTGAAGAAGGTCGAGTCTAACTCGTGGTAGATGCGGGGGCCGGTGCTGGCGTCGGCGTCCTGCACGCCGTCCTCAATGACCTTCAGGCGATCGCCGAGGCCGTTGAGCAGCGTTTCCGCCTGGGCGCCGCGGCCTGTGACCTTGCCCAGGAGTGTGATCTGGCCGAATACGTCGGTGACGCTCTGGATGTCCTGATCGATGTCCTGGTAGAAGACAGGGATGTCGAGTTGGTCGAGCTTTTCGACGATGCCGCTGGAGTTGTTAGCGACGATGACGAGGTCCGGGTCGAGGCCAGCGATGGCCTCGATGTTGGGCTCGTAGGCGTCGACCTTCTTGGCGACGTCTTTCGCAGCGTCGGGGAAGTCGGCCTGATTATCGACGGCGATGAGCGAGGATTCGGCGCCGAGCGCGAAGATGATCTCGGTGGCGGCGGGTGAGAGGGAGACGATGGCCGTCGGAGGCTCTTCGACGGTAAGCGTCTTGCCGTCGCTGCGAGGGATCTCGACCGGGAACTCCGAAACGGTGGCGAGGCCCTGGATGGGCGTGGGGTCGTCGGTGAAGTCATCTCCAGCGGAGCCCGGAGCATCGTTATCGCCGCCGCAGGCGATCATGGCGAAGGCGACGACGGCCAGCAGGGCGATGCCCAGGCCTCGGAACCACGACAGTTTCATGTTGAATCCTCCCCGGTCATCGATTGTGGCCTCACGCGGGCCAACAAAAAACTCCTGGCCATCGAGGACAGGAGCTTGCACGTTGGAGTGCGTGCCCGCGCCCCTACCTCGGAGGCTTGTGCATTTTGTGAGGGGCGGTCGACCTGGCTTTTCCCGTTGCCGGGAATCACAGTTGCGGGACAGCGCCGGATTCGCACCGGACTTCGCCGTCACCCCCACGCGTATGCGGTTGTGGGCTGAGGATACGTCCGCGGCGACGAGCCCGTCAAGCGGAACGGAGGGCTCGGTGCTTGGCGCTTCCCGAAGGTGATTCGTCTCGACACAGGCGATGACTAGTGCGTCTGCTTCGCAAAAGCTTGACAATCCGAGCAAGAACGTCTTGGATCAGGGAGACGCGAGCCGAGGCAGACCGTGCAGGGCGGGTGGGCATCACGGCCAGCGGGGCTTTGCGGCCACGGACACACGCCAGGGAAGGACCGGGCCGAACATGACGTCGGGCGAGAGCGCGCAGGGAGAGCGGGCGCAGGGAGAGCGGCGGATCGAGCTTCGTCTGCTGGGGCGGTTCGAGCTTCGCTCGGGCGAGACGGTCCTGATCGACAGGGCGTGGAAGCGGAGCAAGGCGAAGGCGCTGATCAAGCTGCTGGCGCTGCAGCCGATGCGGTCGTTACACCGGGAGCAGGTGCTGGAGGCGCTGTGGCCGGACCTGGAGCCGGACGCGGCGGCCAACAACCTCTTCAAGAACCTGCACTACATCCGGACGGTCGTCGAAAGCCCGGCGGGAAGCGCATTCATCGAGCACGAGGACAACGTGCTGACGCTGTCCCGCGGCGCCTGGCTCGACGTCGACGCGTTCCGGGAGGCCGCGGCACGGGCGGGGGCGTCGCGGGACGTGGCCGACCACGCCGCGGCGATAACGCTGTGGCCCGGTGACCTGCTGCCGGAGGACCGGTACGAGGCGTGGACGGAGACGCCCCGGGACGAGCTGAACGAGCTCCGGCGAGGCTTGCTGCTGGACCTGGGCCGGTTGCTGCTGGACGCGGGCGACGCGCGAGGGGCGGAGGGGTGGTTCCAGGAAGCGCGCAAGATCAACCCGCTGGACGAAGCGGCGCACGCCGGCCTGATGCAGGTGTACGCACGGACGGGACAGCGGGACAAGGCGCTGCGGCAGTACGATGAGCTGTCGCGCCTGTTGCGCGACGAGCTGAACATCATCCCCTCGGCGGCGACGCTGGCTCTGCGCGATGAGATCCTGGCAAGCGCGACGGGCGAGCGCGGCGGCGTGACGCGGGCGCGGCTGGTGATCCACGAGCCGGGACGGGCGGCGACCGAGGTGGGGTTGCTGCGTGACGTGACGGTGATCGGGCGGGCGCCGCAGTGCGACGTCGTGCTGGACAGTCAGTTTGCGTCGCGGCAACACGCGCGGGTGGAGCACGTGGGCGACGGGTACGTCGTGCGTGACCTGCAGAGCCGGAACGGCACGATGTTGAACGACCGCCGGCTGCGCAAGGCGGCGAAGCTGACGCGGGGCGACGAGATCCGCATCGCGGACACACTGCTCCTGTTCGACGACGGGCCGCCCGAGATGCCGACGACGATCGGGCGTTCGAGGGCGAGCTGAGGACCCGAGGGCGCGCCCTCCCGGCGCACACCAAGCAAGGCGTTATGCACCATTTGTGAATTGACCTACAATCGGCTCGCTGCTAGGCTTCGCGGAGGACCAGGCGAGTCTGGCGGGTCGCCTCGGCCACACCCAGAAGCCCCGGTCCAGGAGACGATCGCGTGCCGTTCGACGCGCTGCTCGACAACTACCTCGCCGTGTTCCTGGCGACGATCGTCGGGTTTGGTCTCATAGCCACCGCCCTGGTCGCCGCACGTCTGCTGGCCCCCTTCTCCGACCAGGGTGACAAGCGCACCTCGTACGAGTGCGGCATGCTGCCGATCGGCCAGACGCGGGCGCAGTTCAGCTTCCGCTACTACATCTTCGCGATCCTCTTCCTTATCTTTGACGTCGAAGCGGTGTTCCTGTTCCCGTGGGCCGCGAATCTGGTAAACGCCAGCCACGCCGCCTTCTGGGAGATGGTGCTCTTCATCGGCATCCTGGCGGCCGGTTTGGCGTACGCCTGGAAGAAGGGAGTGCTGCAGTGGAACAAGTAACGGCCGAGAAGGCCGCCCCCCCTGCCCTGCCCGAGAAGCAGGTCGAAGGCGCGCCCGTCGTGGCGCCGCAGCGCGAGCGGACGAGCGTGGAGCGCGAAGCTGACCTGCTGACGCCAGCGCCGTACGAGCCGGGGACGGCGCTGTACCGGCAGGTGCTGCCGGGGATCATGCAGGTGCCGGTGGACGCGGTACTGGCGGTGTCGCGGAAGTCGTCGCTGTGGCCGATGACGTTCGGGCTGGCGTGCTGTGCGATCGAGATGATCGCCACATTTATGTCACGTCACGACCTTGACCGCTTCGGCGTCGTGCCTTGGCCCTCGCCGCGCCAGTCGGACGTGATGATCGTCTCGGGGACGGTGACCAAGAAGATGGCGCCGGCGGTGAAGCTGCTGTACGAGCAGATGCCGAACCCGAAGTGGGTGATCTCGATGGGCGCCTGCGCGACGAACGGCGGCCCGTACACACGGTACGACCGCGTACTGCAGGGCGTGGACAAGATCATCCCGGTGGACGTGTACGTGCCGGGGTGCCCACCGCGTCCGGAGGCGCTGATTGACGGCTTCCTGGCGCTGCAAGAGAAGATTATGGAAGAGCGGAACAAGTAGATGACGCTTCCCGACGGGCAGGAATCGGAAGCGAAGCAGGAGGGCGCGGAGCAGCCCGCGGCGCCCGCGCCCGAACCGCGCGCGGAGCAGCCCGCGGCGCCCGCGCCCGAACCCGCCGCGGAACAGCCCGCCGGAGCCGCGGCATCCACGCCGGAACCCGCCGCCGAAGCGCCGAAGACCGAGAAGCCGGTGGCGGCGAAGGCGGAACGCCCGGCTCGCCCGGCGAAAGAGCCCGAGCCCAAGACGGCGCCGCGCGTGGCCCCGCCGGCCGGCAGTATCAACGAGATGCTGGCCGCGGCGAGCGGCGTGACGCTGAGCGCGGCGTACATGGTGCCGGACATGAAAGGCGAATCGGTCGCTGTTGAAGTATCGCGCGACGACATCCCGGCGGTGCTGACGGCGTGCCGGGACGACGCGCGGCTGGACCTGAAGTATCTGCGGTGCCTTTCGGGCGTGGACTGGCAGGAGGAGGGGCTGGAGGTGGTGTACCACCTGTATTCCTTCACGAAGGGCCAGCGCCTGACGGTGAAGACGCGGGTGAGCTACGAGGACGCGAACGTGCCCAGCGTGGCGGGTGTGTACCCGACGGCGGAGTGGCACGAGCGCGAGACGCGGGACATGTTCGGGATCAACTTCACGGGGCATCCCGACCCGCGGCCGCTGTTGTTGCCGGAGGACATGACCGACCACTTCCCGCTGCGGAAGGACAACCCGCTGCAGGAGATCGAGGAGTGGCAGGGCGAGAACCTGCGCGAAGGCGCGGGCGAGGAAGAGGAATAGCCGTGGTCGCCGAGCACGAGCGGTCGCTGGAAGTGGTCGACATCCCCATCAACATGGGGCCGCAGCACCCCAGCACGCACGGCGTGTTCCGGATGGTGCTGATGGTGGACGGCGAGAAGTGCGTGGACGTGATCCCGCACATCGGGTACATGCACCGGGGCGGCGAGAAGCTGATGGAAGCGATGGACTTCCGCCAGGGCATCGGCTACTGCGACCGGACGGAGTACCTGGCGCAGTTCAGCGCGGAGCTGGCCTACGTGATGGCCGTCGAGCGGCTGATGGACGTGCAGGTACCGGAGCGCGCGGAATACATCCGCGTGATCCTGACCGAGCTGAACCGGCTTTCCAGCCACTTCATGTTCATGGGGGCGTTCGGCATCGACGCAGGCGTCTTCGGGACCAGCTTCACGTACGCCTTCCCCCAGCGCGAGTACCTGCAGGAGCTGTTCGAGGAAGTGAGCGGCGACCGGCTGATGTACGCGTACTTTCGCGTGGGCGGGCTGGCGTGGGAGGTCACGGACAACTTCGTTCAGCGGTGCCACGAGGTGCTGAAGCACACACAACAGGGGATCCGCGACCTTGACGAGCTGTTGACGAAGAACGAGATCTTCATCGCGCGGTGCCAGGGCATCGGCGTCTTCACGGCGGAGCAGGCGATCGCGAACGGGCTGAGCGGGCCGATGCTGCGGGCTTCGGGCGTGCCGTGGGACCTGCGGAAGGACGAGCCGTACAGCGTGTACGACCGCTTCAACTTCGAGGTGCCTGTCGGGAACTACGGCGACGTGTACGACCGCTACCTGGTACGGCTGGAGGAGATGCGGCAGTCGGTGAGCATCGTCGAGCAGGCGCTGGAGCAGTTGCCGGCGGAAGGACCCATCGTGGCGGAAAAGCTGCCGCGGCGGCTGCGGACGCCTCCGGGCGAGGTGTACTCGAAAGTGGAAGCGCCGCGCGGTGAGTGGGGCGTGTACCTGGTCTCGAAGGGCGGCGACAAGCCGTACCGGCTGAAGATGCGGTCGCCTTCGTTCAGCAACCTTTCGGCGTTGCGGGAGATGTGTTTGGACCAGTTCCTGGCGGATGCGGTGATGATCCTGGGCTCGATGGACATCGTGCTCTGCTGCGTGGACAGGTAGGGAGAAGATGCTGCTTTCGGCGCCGGCCATCGACATCGACCAGCCGTTCGTGAACGGGATCCTGGGCGTGGTTGCGTTCACGCTGGTGATGACGGTGGGCGTGATGTACGCGACGTGGTACGAGCGCAAGATCGTGGCGCGGATGCAGTACCGGCTGGGGCCGACGCGGACGGGGCCGTTCGGGCTGCTGCAGCCGATCGCGGACACGTTCAAGCTGCTGACGAAGGAAGACCTGCGGCCGGCCACGGCAGACTTCGTGGCGTTCGAGCTGGCCGTGTTCATGATCTTCATCCCCGCGCTCATGGTGTTCGTCGCCGTTCCCTTTACCGCCGACTGGCTGATCAGCCCGATCCCGCTGAGCCTGCTGTACATCCTCGCGGTCTCGGGATTGTCGTTCATCGGGTTCTTGCTGGCGGGCTGGGGCAGCGACAGCAAGTACGCGCTACTGGGCGGCATGCGCGCGGCGGCGCAGCTCATCTCGTACGAGGTGCCGTTGATCCTGGCGCTGATAGGCGCGGTGATGGTGACGGCCAGCGTCGACGTGTACCAGATGATCCTGTACCAGGACACGGTGCCGCTGATCGTGTGGCAGCCGCTGGGGTTCGTGATCTTCCTCATCGCCTCGATCGCGGAGGTGGAGCGGCCGCCGTTCGACATCCCGACGGGTGAATCGGAGGTGGCGGGCGGTGTGTTCATCGAGTACAGCGGCATCCGCTGGTCGATGTTCCAGCTGTCGTCGTACGTGAACATGTATGCGTTCGCGCTGCTGGGGGCGTTCGTGTTCCTGGGCGGATGGGAGTGGCCGTTCGGGACGGAGGTCGGGTGGGGGCTGCAGCTCCTGCTGACCGTGGTGAAGATGTCGCTGTTCATCGTGTTCTACCTGTGGGTGCGGGCGTCGTTCCCGCGGCTGCGGCCGGACCAGCTCATGTCGTACGCGTGGAAGGTGCTGATTCCGTTCTCGCTGGCGCAGATCTTCTTCAACGGGTTCATCATCGTCTATGATCTGCCGGACATCGCGTACCTGATCACGTCCGGATTGCTGACGGCGGGGCTGGCCTATTCGGCGGTGTTTATCGTGCGGCGGGGCGAGCCGCGGAAACCGCTGCAGATGGTGCCGGTGCGGGCGACGGCGCGGCGGCCGGAGCCGGCTCCCGCAGCGGAAGGGGCAGCGTCATGATCGGCATCATGAAGAGCATGGCGCTGGTGATGAAGGTCGCGCTGACGCGGAAGCCGGTGACGATCCAGTACCCGGAGGTACACCGGGAGATCCCGAACCGGGACCGGGCGTTCCCCATCCTGATCTGGGACGAGGAGCACGACGAGCCGTTCTGCACGGGGTGCCACGCGTGCGAGCGGGCCTGCCCCGTCGAGTGCATGACGGTGGTGATGAAGGACAACCCGAAGCACGCGGCGGGGGAGAGTAAGAGGCGCAAGATCATCGACGAGTTCTGGATCGACTACGGGCGCTGCATGCGGTGCAACATCTGCGTCGAGGTGTGCAACTTCGAGGCGATCGGGATGAACAACACGTGGGCCGGGCACGAGCTTTCGCGCTACGACCGCAAGGACCTGGTGCTGGACGTGCAGATGCTCCTTTCGCAGTCGAAGGCGGGGAAGGTCGACCCGGGGCTGAGGGCATGACGGAAGTCTTCTTCTACATCTTCGCGGCGACGGTGATCGGAGGCGGCCTGGGGGTCGTCCTGATGCGCAACATCGTGTACGCGGCGCTGACGCTGATCGCGTCGCTGATGGGGGTGGCGGGGATCTACATCCTGCTTTCGGTGGAGTTCCTGGCGCTGGTGCAGGTGCTGATCTACGGCGGCGCGGTGATGGTGCTGATCCTGTTCGCGCTGATGCTGACGCGGACGCGGGAGCTGAAAGACAACCTCGACGGCGACCAGAAACCACTGGCCGCCGTCGCCGCACTCGCGCTGCTGGGGTCGTTCATCGCGGCGATCAGCCAGACGACGTGGCCGCGGGACGTCGACCAGATCACGACGGTGCCGTTCAACGACATCGGTAACGCCCTGTTCGACCGGTGGGCTGTGCCGTTCGAGATCGCGTCCGGGGTGCTGCTGGTGGCGCTGGTGGGGGCGATCATCATCGCGATGCAAGAGGAGGGTGAGCGATGAGCCTGCCGCTCCTGCAAGAAACGGTGACGACGGGCGTCGAACTGCAGCAATACGTGATCCTGAGCGCCGTGTTGTTCTCCATCGGGGTGTACGGCGTGCTGGCGCGGCGGAACGCGGTGCTGATTCTCATGTCGGTCGAACTGATGCTGAACGCGGTGAGCATCAACATGGTGGCGTTCGCGGTGTACACGGCGCCGTCGTTGTTCGTGGGCATCATCTTCGCGATTTTCATCATCACGATCGCGGCGGCGGAGGTAGGGCTGGCGCTGGGGATCGTGCTGCGGGTGTTCCGTAACCGGGGGACGGCCAACGTAGACGAGATCGACTCGCTCAAGTGGTGAGCGAAGGGTAGGCTTTGCCGGGGGGAGCAAGGGCGCAGCAAGGCTGCGCCCCTACGATGCCCGAGGACGGACGCGGGCGAAGGTTGGAGGACGGAGATTAGCGGATTCGGCATGGACGACGCGTGGGTGTTGCCGGCGCTGCCGGTGGCCTCGTTCGCCGTCCTCCTGTTGGTGAGCCAGTACCTGCCGCGGAAGGGCGATTACATCGCGATCGGCGCGATGCTGGCGGCGTTCGTGGGCACGCTGATCATCGCGGCCGACATGGCCGACGTGCTGGGCGGCGGCGAGCGGTTCGACGGCGTACACCGGAGCTGGGAGTGGATCGACATTCCGGGCTACCTCGAGATCCGGATGGGGACATTCGTCGACCAGATCACGCTCGTGATGCTGATCTGCGTGACGTTCGTGTCGCTGATGGTGATGGTGTATTCGACCGGGTACATGCATGGCGACCGGCGGTACGGGTGGTTCTACGCGATCGTGTCGCTGTTCACGGCGTCGATGCTGGCGTTAGTGCTGGCCGACAACCTGCTGATGCTGTACTTCGCCTGGGAGCTGGTGGGGCTCTGCTCGATGCTGCTGATCGGGTACTACAACGACAAGCAGTCCGCGGCGGAAGCGTCGAAGAAGGCGTTCATCACGACCCGCGTGGGCGACGTGGGGCTGCTGATCGGCATCATGATCCTGTTCTGGCAGACGCCGGAGCACACATTCAACATCCGCGAGATCCTGGAGTACGCCGAGAACGGCGCCATCGACCACACATGGCTGACGGCGGCGGCGATCTGCATCTTCGCCGGAGCGGCGGGCAAGTCGGCGCAGTTCCCGCTGCACGTGTGGCTGCCGGACGCGATGGAGGGCCCGACGCCGGTCTCGGCGCTGATCCACGCGGCGACGATGGTGGTGGCGGGCGTGTACCTGGTGGCGCGGATGCTGCCGCTGTTCGAGCAGGTGCCGCACGTGATGGACCTGATCCTGGTCATCGGTCTGGTGACGACGGTGATGTCGGCGCTCATCGGGTTGGCGCAGCGTGACATCAAGCGGGTGGTGGCGTACTCGACACTGAACTCGCTGGGGCTGATGTTCGTGGCGCTGGGTGTCGGAGCCGTGGGCGCGGCGATGCTGTACCTGTTCACACACGCGTTCTTCAAGGCGCTGCTGTTCCTTTCGTGCGGGTCGGTCATCCACGCGACGGAGGAGCAGGAGGTCGACAAGCTGGGCGGGTTGTGGGGCAAGCTGCCCATCACCGCGCCGGCGTTCCTCGTAGGCATGCTGGCGATGGCGGGCCTGGTACCGCTCTCGGGCTTCTGGGCGAAGGACGAGATCCTGGTCGGGCTGCGCCACGCGGACCAGACGGGGGCGCTGGTGATCGTGTTGATCACGCTGCCGATCACGGCGATGTACATGGCACGGCTGTTCATCCTGACGTTCCTGGGCCAGCCGAAGAACCACCACGCGCAGGAGCACGCGCACGAGTCGGCGCCCTCGATGACGGGGCCGCTCGTACTTCTGGCGATCCTCGCCGTCGTAAGCGGTTTCGTGCTGTTCGAGGGTGTGGGCGAGGCGATCGGGTTCCACAGCGGGTTCCTGGGCTTCGTGTACAACCTGGCGGAGGGGCCGGAGGAGTTCAGCGTGAACTGGGGCCTCTCGATTCTCTCGGTGGTGCTGGTCGGAGCCGGGCTGGGCGCGGGGTGGTTCTTCTGGGCGGGCGAGGCGAGACCGGCGAAGGTCGCGGGCGACTTCTCACCGTTCGGCTACCGCATGTTGCTGAACCGGTTCTACATCGACGAGGTGTACCAGTTCGTCATCGACAAGTTCGTGCTGGCAGCGGGACAGGCGGTGGCCTGGTTCGACCGCGCGGTGGTGAACGACAGCGGCGTGAACGGCACGGGCGAGGTGACGGACCTGGCCGGCCGCATCGGGAAGTATCAGCAGACGGGGAAGATGCCGAACTACGCGCTGGGGATCGTGGTGGGCGTGGTGGTGATCGCGATCGTGGCGTTCGGGTACCGGACGTAGGGGCGTAGAAGGAAGACGATGCACTCGGGATACTGGGTTCTGGCCACGGTTGCCATCCCGCTCATCGCGGCGGCGCTGCTGCTGTTCGTGCCGGAGACGCCGCGCGGGAAGGACATCGTGCGCTGGTCCAGCGCGCTGATCGGCGCGGTGCTGTTCGGGCTCTCGATGTACATCTTCTTCGCGTACGAGGTCGACAAGGGCGAGGGGTACCAGTTCTTCATCCGGTACAACTGGCTGGAGAACGTGGGCTTCCTGGGCGAGAACGGGATCTCGCTGGCGTTCGGCGTGGACGGCATCGCGGCGCCGATGATCCTGCTGAACGGGATCGTGTGCTTCGGCGGGGCGCTGATCTCGTGGAAGATCGAGCATCACAACAAGGACTTCTTCATCCTGTTCTGGGTGCTGGTGTCGGGCGTGTTCGGGACGTTCGCGGCGCTGGACCTGTTCTTCTTCTTCTTCTGGTACGAGGTGGCGGTGCTGCCGATGTACCTGCTGATCGCCGTCTGGGGCTCCAGCAGCGCGTTCGAGACGTTCGCGCGGACGAAAGAGTACTCGGCGATGAAGCTGACGATCATGCTGGTCGCGGCTTCGATCCTGATCTTCATCGGGATCTTCGCGGTGTTCCACGAGGCGGGGCTGGGGACGTTCGACCTGCAGGTGCTGTACGCGCCGGAGAACCGGCTGGACCCGGATACGCAGAAGTGGATCTTCCCGCTGTTCGCCATCGGCTGCGGCGTGCTGGCGGGCCTGTGGCCGTTCCACACATGGTCGCCGGACGGCCACGTGGCGGCGCCGACCGCGGTCTCGATGCTGCACGCGGGCGTGCTGATGAAGCTGGGGGCGTTCGGCATCATCCGGCTGGGGATCCAGCTCCTGCCGGAGGGGGCGGAGTTCTGGATGCCGGGGCTGATGATCCTGGCGAGCTTCAACATCGTGTACGGGGCGTTCTCGGCGATGGCGCAGCGCGACTTCAAATACATGATCGGGTACTCGTCGGTGAGCCACATGGGCCTGGTGCTGATGGGGCTGGCGACGATGAGCGTCATCGGCGTGAACGGCGCGGTGCTGCAGATGTTCGCGCACGGCGTGATGACGGCCACCATGTTCGCCATGGTCGGCTCCATCTACGACCAGACCCACACCCGCGACATGCGTCTCTACAGCGGCATCGTGAACCGCACGCCGCTGTTCGTGTTCTTCTTCGGCGTCGCGGGGCTGGCGTCGCTGGGGCTGCCGGGCCTGGCGGGGTTCATCGCGGAGTTCCACATCTTCCTGGGCGCGTTCCAGACGTATCCGTGGGCGGCGGCGCTGGGCATCTTCGCGGCGGGGATGACGGCGGTGTACATCCTGCGGATGATGGCGATGTCGATGTTCGGGCCGCAGGACACGCACTTCCCTGACCTGAAGGAGATGACGTACCTGGAGCGCGCGACGGGCGTGCTGATGCTGTCGTTCATGCTGTTCCTGGGTCTGTGGCCGGCGCCGTTCATCGACCGGATCCGGGAGACCGTCCAGAACCTTCCGGGGGTGTCGTGATCGCAGCGGACCTGAACTTCGACTACACGCTGTTCATCCCGGAGTTCCTGCTGGGCGGGCTGGTGGTACTGCTGGTGGCGCTGGACCTGTACGTGCCGCAGGTGAAGAAATCGTGGCTGTCGTACGTCGCGGCGGCGGGGCTGCTGGCAGTGGCCGGCGTCTCGCTGGCGTGGATCGGCACCGAGAGCGACTTTGCGGGGATCGTCTCGGTGGACGACTACACGACGTTCTTCCGGGTGTTCTTCATGGCGATGGCGGCGGTGATCTGCCTGCTATCGGGGAAGCTGATCGAAGAGAAGTTCAGCCACCCGGGCGAGTACTTCGCGCTGCTGGTGCTC
Organism: Dehalococcoidia bacterium; assembly: GCA_035286725.1. Classification (GTDB taxonomy): domain Bacteria; phylum Chloroflexota; class Dehalococcoidia; order DSTF01; family JACRBR01; genus JACRBR01. The sequence goes on from DATECV010000054.1 coordinate 14,291, forward strand.
TCGACCATCGGCGCGATCGGGATGGCGGCGTCGCGGGAGCTGATGACAGCGTATCTGTCGCTGGAGCTGCTGTCGTTCAGCCTGTACATCCTGGTCTCGTACCAGAAGTTCGACGCGAAATCGAACGAGGCGGGGCTGAAGTACCTGCTGCTGGGTGCGTTCGCTTCGGCGATGTTCCTGTACGGGATGAGCCTGATCTACGGCATCGCGGGGTCGACGTACTACAGCGAGATCGCGAGCGGGCTGCAGAACCCGGCGGGCGACTTCCAGTGGGCGATGCTGATGGGGCTGGTGCTGATCGTGACGGGCCTGGGGTTCAAGGTGGCGGCGGTGCCGTTCCACATGTGGACGCCGGACGCATACGAAGGCGCCTTTGTGCCGGTGACCGCGTACCTGGCGACGACATCGAAGGCGGCGGGGTTCGCGCTGTTGCTGCGGCTGTTCTCGGGGTCGTTCCAGGTGGTACACGACGACTGGTCGTGGATGATCGCGGGGATCGCGGCGGCGACGATGATCCTGGGCAACCTGGTGGCGCTGCAGCAGCACAACATCAAGCGCCTGATGGCGTACTCGTCGATCGGGCAGGTGGGGTACATGCTGATGGGCATCGCCGGGCTGTCGCACGACACGGCGTCGGCGCTGCTGTTCCACATGACGGGATACATGGTCTCGAACATGGCGGTGTTCGTGGTGATCATCGCCTGGTTCAACCTGACGGGCAAAGACGAGATCGGCGATTTCCGCGGTATGCGTGAGCGGGCGCCGCTGCTGGCCGCGGTGCTGGCGGGGGCGCTGTTCTCGCTGGCGGGGCTGCCGCTGTTCGCGGGGTTCCCGACGAAGTTCATCCTGTTCCAGGCGGTGGTCGATGAAGGCTACCTGTGGCTGGCAACGATCGCGGTCGTGACGAGCGTGATCTCGCTGTACTACTACCTGCAGATCATGCGGCAGGCGTTCGTCGAGAAGCCGGCAGAGGGCGAAGAAGAGCGCCTGCCGGTGCCGCTGCTGATGAACGGGATGGCGGCCGCGATGATGATCGGCGTGCTGTACGTGGGGCTGTACCCGCAGCAGCTCTTCGACGCGGTCGACAAGGCCACGAAGGCGCTGGCGCTGTAGGTTTAGCTGGTTCGCTCTTAGCTCTTCGTCACTCGCCTTGCAGTTCTCGATCGTCGGCTACCCTATCCCAATGATTCGTGCTGCCACTCCTGACGACGTGTCCGTCATCGCCGAGTTGATCCGCGCGCTGGCGGAGTACGAGCGGCTCTCGCACGAAGTCGTGCTGGACGAGGAGGAGCTACGGGCGCACCTGTTCGGGGAGCGACCGTACGCGGAGGTGCTGCTCGCCGAGGACCCGGACCGGCAGGCGGGCGAACGCGTCGCCGGATTCGCGCTGTTCTTCCACAACTATTCGACCTTCCTGGGGAAGCCCGGCATCTATCTGGAGGATCTGTTCGTGCGGCCGGGACGCCGAGGCGCAGGACACGGGAGGGCGCTGCTGGCGCACCTGGCGCGGCTGGCGGCGGAACGCGGGTGCGGGCGGCTGGAGTGGAGCGTGCTGGACTGGAACGCGCCGTCGATCGCGTTCTATAAGTCGCTGGGGGCGGAGGCGATGGACGAGTGGACGGTGTACCGGTTGACGGGGGAAGCGCTCGCGGCGTTGGCCGGGCCTCCGCACCGTGATGATCGAGCCGATCCGGCGGAGTTAGACTGACTCCGCACACATGACTGACGGAACGCTGGTGTTGACATCGTTCGCGGCGAGCGCGGTGCTGGGCGGACGCTGGTTCGTCGTGCTGTTCCCGCTTGCGGGGCTGGTGTACGCGCATCGCGCGCGGACGACGTACAACGAGCTGCTGCGCGAGGTTGTGCTGGTGGTGGCCGCGTACTTCGCGTACTTCCTGGTGCGCGGCGCGACGGAAGGCAGCCTGGGAACGGCGACGACGCACGCGTACGACATCGTGCGACTGGAGCGCGACCTGGGATTGTTCCAGGAGCGGCGGCTGCAGGAGCTCATCACGGGGCGGCAGTGGATGGTGGACGTCGCGAACTGGGTGTACATCTGGGGCCACTGGCCGGTCATCGCGCTGGTGGCCACGTGGCTGTTTCTGGCGCGGCGCCGCACGTACTACCTGTTCCGGAACGCGTTCGTGATCTCGGGGGCGATCGGGCTGTTCGCCTTCGCGCTGTATCCGCTGGCGCCGCCGCGGCTGATCGCGGACCTGGGCATCGTGGACACGGTGACGCTGCACTCGCACTCGTACCGGGTGCTGCAGCCGCCGGCGCTGGTGAACCAGTACGCGGCAATGCCGAGCCTGCACTTCGGTTGGAACCTGCTGATCGGGATCGCGCTGGTGGGCGAGGCCGAGCGCTGGCCGGCGCGGGCGTTAGGGCTGGTCCTGGTGCCGTTGATGTGGATGTCGGTGGTGTTGACGGGAAACCACTTCATCATCGACACGGTCGCGGGCGCGGGCCTAGCCCTGTTCGGGCTGGGCGTGTCGTGGTTGTACTCGAACCGGTTCTCGTCCCACGACATGCGAGGCGAGACGGCAGCGGAGATCCGGAGCCTGGACCGATGACCGACGCGGGGACGCGGCGCCCGATCGTCATCGCGCACCGGCATGGGAACGACCTGGCACTCCTGGGGGAGGCGGCGCGGGCCGGGGCCGCGTTCGTCGAGGCCGATGTATGGGCGTACCGGGGACGGCTGGAGGTGCGGCACGCGAAAACGCTGGGCCCGACGCCGCTGATCTGGGACAGGTGGTACGTGCGACGGCGGCCGGCGCGACCCCTTGTGCTCGAGGAGGTACTCGCGGCGCTGCCCGCGGGCATGGGGATCATGATCGACCTGAAGGGGAGCGACAGGCGGCTGCCTGAGATGTTGCTGTCGGCGCTGCAGGGCCACGGCGGCGCCGGGCCTGTGATGGTGAGCGCGCGGTTCTGGGATCATCTGCCGTCGCTGCGGGCGCACCCGGAGTTGACGCTGTTCCACTCGGTGGGAAGCGCCGGGCAGCTCCGGCGGGTGCGGCCGCTGTTGGAGCTGCGAGAGAACGACGCGATCTCCATCCACTACCAGCTACTGGACGCGACGACGGTGCGGTCGCTGAAGGGTCAGGTGTCGATGGTGGCGACGTGGCCGATCAACGATGAGGAGCGGCTGCGGGAGGTGGTTGGGTGGGGGGTGGATGCGGCGATTACGGACAGCCTCGATATCGTGAAGAACGCGTTGGCGAAGGGCATCGGGGGTCGAATCTGAGTCGCTGGTTGGCGAGCCCTCGTTGGCAGTTATGACGACTTGGTCGTTGAAGTTCGGCGGACCCGTATGCCGCGACGATCGACGACGATGAACTGACCGAGCTCGTCGGCATGGGAAGCGAGCAGCCGCCCGAGGGCGGCGATCTTGGGCCTCGGTTCCACCTGATGGGAGTCGAAAGAGAATCACGCCAGCGTGGACTTTGCCGTCGCGAAACACCAGCTCGCCGAAATCCAGGTCGTTCGTGATCATGACGCGTCCCTCGGCTTCGGCGATGGCCAGCACATCACTGTCGGTCAACGCTTGCGGGTAGTCATGTGCTATCGCCGTAACGTCGTGGCCCTGGTCCTTGAGGAAGGCCGCGATTCGGTATTCTGCGCTCTCATCGAGCAGGAACTTCACAGGCCCGACGCGGCGGCCGGAAGACCCTGGCCACCTTCTGTCCTGGTGGCGTCCTCAACGAGAGCCCGAGCGAACGCAAGGCAAGCCTTCACGTCTTCCATGGTGAGTCTAGGGTAATCGGCGAAGAGGTCGTTGAAGTTCGGGTTGTTGGCGAGGTAGTCGAGGACCACGCCCACCGGTATGCGCGTGCCGCGGACGACCGGCTTTCCGGCCAGAATCGCCGGATCCTCGACGATCCGCTCTCGGTCGTGCCGCTGCGCTTTGGCTACCAACTTCGGCTCACCTCAATGAGCAATGATAGCGCAGGGCGCCAGGCGCGGCCTCGCGCTCGCCGCGGCTACGCGTTGATATCTGGCGCTACCAAAGGGCCGGAAGAGCGGCGACCGCAGGGTTAGAGGACGGCGAGGTAGCGGTCCATTTCGTAGTCGGTGACGAAGCGGCGGTACTGGTCGTATTCGATGGTCTTGTTCTTGAGCAGGCTCTCGTAGACGTGGTCGCCGAGGGCGCGGCGGGCAAAGTCGCTGCCGGCGAAGGCCTCGATGGCCTCTTTCAGGCTGCCGGGCAGGACTTCGATGCCGCGGGCCTTGCGCTCCTCGGGGGTGAGCTCGAACACGTTCTCTTCCGTCGGCGGGCCCAGCGGGTACTCCTTATCGATGCCCTCCAGGCCGGCGGCGAGCATGACGGCGAACGCGAGGTAGGGGTTGCAGGCCGGGTCCGGGGCGCGGTACTCGAGGCGCGTGGACACTTCCTTGCCGGGCTTGTACTCGGGCACGCGGATGAGGTCGCTGCGGTTGCGGCGGGCCCAGGTGACGTACACGGGGGCCTCGTAGCCGGGGACCAGGCGCTTGTAGCTGTTCACCCACTGGTTGGTCACCAGTGTGAACTCGGGCGCGTGGCGGAGCAGGCCGGCCATGTAGGACTTGGCGATGGGCGAGAGGTGATACTCGTCTTCGGCGTCGAAGAAGGCGTTGCGGTCGCCCTTGAACAGCGACTGGTGCGTGTGCATCCCGCTGCCGTTCTCGCCGGCGAGCGGCTTCGGCATGAAGGTGGCGTAGACGTCGTTCGCCAGCGCCACCTCTTTTACGACGAGG
>DATECV010000055.1:0-2528 GCA_035286725.1 Dehalococcoidia bacterium
AGTCGGCCGAACTCGAACAGACAGTCGTGCGCCGTGCCCCACGATACCGGCACGCACGCGGCGTGCTCGATCGCGCAGCCATCTGGCACGAGGAAGGTCGACGTAGATGGCACGGAGACGACGGACGCGTGCGAGCCGCTCGCCATCAGCGCCGTTACGCGGTCGCCGGGCTTGCGGTCGGTGACCTCGGCGCCAACTTCGCGCACGACGCCGGCGCAGTTGTACCCGACGATGTGCGGCCGCCGCACCAGTTCGCCGCCCGCGCGGTTCAGCACGTCCCCACCCTCGACGCCGATCGCTTTCACCTCGATCAGCACCCCCTTCGGGTGCAGCGGTGGATCCTCCACGTCCTCGTACTTGAACACATCCGGCTTCCCGGTCTCGTAGTAGACGGCGGCTTTCATGGCATGCTCCTTAGACATGGCTGAAGTTGGATGCTGGAGATTGGAGGCTGGATCGAGCTTCCATCATCCAGCTTCTAGCCTCCAGCCTCCCGCTTCAATCGCTCATACACATTCGGATCGGCGCGCTCCATCCAACGCTCATCGTCCGCCTTCATGCGCGTGAAGCCCGTCTTCTCATACAGCGCGTGCGCATCCCGGGTCCCCAGCATCCAACGCCGCAGGTTCTGCAGCCGCGGGTGCGCCGCGACGCACTCCATTAACCACACCGCCAGCTTCTTCCCGCGATGCTCCTCCAGCACGAACACGTCGGCCACGTACGCGAACGTCGCCTCGTCGGTGATGACGCGCGCGTTCCCGATCTGCGTGTCGCCCAGATACACGCCGAAATTCAGCGAGTGCTCAACCGCGCGCTCCACGATCTCCCGAGGCAGATGTTCCCCCGCCCAGTACGCCATCCGCAGGAACCCGTGGATATCATCCAGATCCAGCCGTGCCGGATCCGTCGAGATCACGTACTCCCCGCGCCGCCACTCTTCCACCATCGGACCCCTGACCGCTGACAAGCTGACCGGCTGACTAGCTGACAAGCTGACTAGCTCAAGTGCTGCTTGTAGAACGCCAGCGTGCGCTCCCACGCGAGCTTCGACGCGTCGGGGTTGTGTGCCGCGCCGACCTTCTCGATGGGGTCGGACGTGTTCATGAAGGCGTGGGTCGTGTCGGGGTAGATGTGGAACTCCACCTGCTTCCCGGCATCCCTGATCTGCTGCTCCAGCGCGCGCGCCGCGTCCGGCGACGCCCAGCTGTCGTTCTGCGCGTAGTGTCCGAGGACAGGGCCGGAGATCTTCGATAGGTCCGGCTGCACGCCCGGCAGCACGCCGTAGTACACGACACAGGCGCCGATCGGCTTCAGCGTCGCGATGAACAGCGACAGTCCGCCGCCCAGGCAAAACCCGACGCTGCCGACCTTGCCGCTGCCGTTCGCCTTCAGGTAGTCGTACGCCCCGGACATGTCCAGCGCCGCCTTGTCCATCTTTAGCGACATCATCAGCTTCTGGGCCTCGTCCGGCTCCGACGCCTTCGCGCCGTGGTACAGGTCGGGCGCCAGCGCCAGGTACCCCTCGGCCGCCAGCCGGTCCGCGACGCTCTGGATCCACGGGGTAAGCCCCCACCATTCCTGGATCACGACCACGCCGGGGCCCGTGCCCGAAGCCGGCTTCGCCAGATAGCCCTGGCAGCTGCTGCCGTTGCTGGGAAACGTGACGATCTCACCCATCGAAGAGACTCCTTCTGTGACTTCGCGTCTGACTTCACTCCCGGGATGCGTTGATCTTAGGCGTCGTCGGTTCTACGTTCTACCCCCCCGTTAACTCTGTGTTACAGCAGTTGAGATCAGGGCCGCCGACAACAAGCTGTCAGCCCCGGCTGACTACAATGTCACCGGCATCACGCCAGGGGAGAAGGCACACATGATGATGGACGACCAGCGGGAGTTCGTGCTCCAGTCTTGCCGGGATCACGACATCAAGTTCATTCGGCTCTGGTTCACCGATATCCTCGGCTTCCTCAAGAGCTTCGCCATCACCGTCGAGGAGCTCGAGCAGGCCCTCGAGGAGGGCCAGGGGTTCGACGGCAGCGCCATCGAGGGGTTCGCCCGCATCGACGAATCCGACATGATCGCCTTCCCCGATCCCGCTACCTTCGCCGTCCTCCCGTGGCGCCCGCGCGAGCGCGGTGTCGCCCGCATGTTCTGCGACATCCAGCACCCCGACGGCCGCCCCTTCGAAGGCGACCCCCGCTACGTCCTGAAGCGACAGCTCAAGCGCGCCACCGACCTCGGCTACACCTTCTACGTCGGGCCCGAGCTCGAGTTCTTCTACTTCCGCTCGTCCGAGAAGCCCGAGACGCTTGACAAGGGCGGCTACTACGACCTTACCCCGCTCGACGTGGCCAGCGACCTCCGCCGCGAGACCATCATGCTGCTCTAGGAGATGGGCATCGGCGTCGAGTACTCGCACCACGAGGTCGCCCCTTCACAGCACGAGATCGACCTGCGCTACACCGATGCGCTCACCATGGCCGACAACGCCATGACCTACCGCCTCGTCGTAAAAGAGGTGGCGCTGG
>DATECV010000056.1:0-4268 GCA_035286725.1 Dehalococcoidia bacterium
CTCCGCGGTGAAACCTGATCGCAGTTAGAACTGCCCGTCCTCGAACTCGAACGTAGGGATCGGTGTTGGCGCCGTCCCCGCCCACGGCGTTGGCGTCACCCGCCCCGTCGGCGTCCGCCCCGTCGATGCGTTCCCGATCTGTACCGTGATCGTGTTCGAGTACAGCTCCCCGTGGTCCTTCGTCTCCATCACGATGCGCAGCGAGTACGTGCCTGAGGGCAGACCGTCCGTGTTCCACAGCGCCAGCCCGCCGCCCGCTTGCCGCTGTTCCGAACGGATGATCACCGTCCACCCCAGCGGAGGGTCGCCCAGCCCGTACTCCACGCGATACGCGACGAGGTCGGCCGCGTCCGCCTTCCCCACGATCTGCACCACGCCCCTCACCCGGTCGCCCTTGCGCGGTCCCAGGATAATCGCGTCGGTTTGGCCTCCGCTGCGTTCGGTCGGCGCCGAGCTCGCCGCCAGGAACTTCCGCCACTCCTCCGCCTGCGTGCGCGCGAAACCGGTGACGCCGTCCGGGATCGTGAAGCTGAAGCGCTCTTGCACGTACTGCGGCGGCGTCAGCTCCGTTGCCAGCAGCCCGTTGCGGATGTCAATCTTCACCGGCTTCCACCAGTCGTCTTCCTTCGTCGGCGCTGTCTCGGTCGGCAGCAGGTTCTTCACCTTCCGCCCGCACTCCTTGCTCGCCTTCAGGCTCGATGGCGTACACGTCTCCACCTCCGAGAGCCCGCCTGGCCGCTCGAACGTGGTCGCCGGCACGTCAACCAGCGCCGCCACCATGAAGTCGCGCACCGCCCGATACGAGATCGACGTCGATGTGATGTTGTACATCGGCGAGTTGTCGCTGTTGCCGGCCCAGACGCCCGCAACCAGCTCTGGCGTGAAGCCGTACGTCCACGTCTCGCCGATCGCCCGCAGCGTCTCGAACGGCTCGCTCGTCCCCGTCTTCACGCCCCACTGCCGTCCGATCGACAGCGCCCCGCAACCGTAGGTGATGCAGAACGCGTTTGGGTCGGAGAGGATGTTCTGGATCATGTACGCCACCTGCGGTGACACGACCTGCTCCTCCTGCACCGTCACGCGGTGGTCGTCCGTGTCCGGGTACAGCACGCTCAAGTCGCTCTCCCGCGTGATCTGCAGAATGGACACCGGGTCCAGCTTCCTGTTCCCTTCGTCCAGGCTCTTCGATGTGGGCACGCCGCGCATCACGCCGCCCGACGCCAGAACCGTGTATGCGTACGTCACGTCCGCCAGCGATACGTCCACCCCGCCCAGCGTCACCGAGGGGCCGAAGCTCTTGTCGTCCAGCGTCGTCATCCCGAACTTCTTGTACTCCGCCACGACGTTCTCCACGCCCACGTACAGCGCGGTCTTGAACGCCGGGATGTTCAGCGAGTTGCCCAGCGCCTTGCGCACGCTGATCGGTCCCTGGAAGTTCCCGCTCGGGTTACGTGGCGTGAACAGCTCCCCGTCCGCGTCAGGGAACGAGACTTCCGAGTCGAGAATCTCCGTCTCCGGTCCCCAGCCCAGGTCCTCGAACGCCGCCGCATACGTGAACGGCTTCAGCGTCGACCCCGGCGAGTTCGGCGACCCGGCATTGTCGTTCCTGCCCGCCAGCACGCAGTCGCAGTCCTCGTAGTACTCGTCCGAGAAATAGTCCCGCGAACCCACGTACACCAGGATCTCCGATGTCCTTGGGTCCATCGCTACCAGCGCTCCGTTGTGCCCCTGCGCCGATCCCTCGAACTCGCTGATCCACGTCTCCAGCGCTTCCTGCGCCTTCGCCTGCAGGTCCAGGTCGATCGTCGTCGTGATGCGAAGGCCGCCGCGGTACAGGGCCTCTTTCCCGTACAACGCCTCGATCTGCGGCTGGATGTAGTTGAACACCCAGTGCGGAGCCTGCACTGGGAACCGCTGCGGAACGATGTTCGGCGGCGCCACCGTCGCCAGGTAGAACTGCACGTCCGGAATATCGATGGTGGCGCTCTTGTCCTGGCTCACCTGGAACCGCGAGGCCTTCATCTCCTCGCCCAGGAAGTCCACGGTGATGCGGTTGCGCGACTGCATCAGCCGCAGCACTTCGTTCCGCCGCTCGATCGCTCGCTCAGGATTGTTGATCGGTTCGTACGCCGAGGGATACGCCGGGATGCCGGCCAGCAGTGCCGCCTCTTCCAGCGTCAGGTCCTTAGCCGGCTTCCCGAAGTATCCCAGCGACGCCGCCTGTACCCCGTTGTAGATCCCGCCATACGAGATCTGGTTCAGGTACCACTCCAGGATCTGGTTCTTGTCGTACTCCTTCGTCAGCTCCAGCGCGTAGATCGTTTCCTTCAACTTCCGCTTGTACGACCGCTTCGTGCGCTCCTCTTCCGGGATGTAGATGTTCTTCACCAGCTGCTGCGTGATCGAGCTGCCGCCCGTCGTCGTCGAGCCGCCGGATTCCCGCAGCCCCGCCTGTTCCAGCCCCGCGCGCGCTAGTCCGCGCAGGTTTACGCCTTCGTTCGACCAGAAGCTGAAGTCCTCCGTAGAGATCGTCGCCGCAATGAGGTACGGCGAGATGTCCTCCAGCTTCACCGGCTGCCGCAGGCCCGACCGGTCGTCCACGTACTCGTACAGCAGCTTCCCGTTGCGGTCGAAGATCTGTGCCCCGCCCGAAGGCTGGCTCGCGATCACTTCATTGGGCGGCTGCAACCCGTTCGCGTAGTAGCGGTATACCCCGTACGTCGTCCCTGCCCCGACGGACAATGCGACGATCCCCAGCCCCACCAGCGCGATGACCACCTGCAGGTACCAGGGGAACGTCACGCCGTGGCCGCCGCCGTGCCCGTTGCGAAGCCGGCTGCGCAACAGTCTGCGCGTCGCGAAATTTCGTGCCAACTCGTCCTCCTGCGCGCCGCCGCCTCCGGACCGCGGCCCTGCCTCTCCGCCCCGTCCCCGCTACGCCGGCTTCTCCAACACCACGAAGTGCGAAAGTCCGAACATCTTCAGCGGCGTCCGCTCCGCGCGATACAGCACTGCTCGCAGCAATCGCCCCAGCCGTTTTCGCCTGGCGACGATGTTGTCGAACCCGGGATACACATACGATTCTACGTCCACCCGCGCCGGCAGGTTCCTGTACGTGCGCCGGATGCCACCCTTTGTGTACGCGCGCGCGTGCGGCACCAGCCGGTTGCGCAGTGGGTTCGGCAGCCAGTTCACGAACGGGATGTTGCCGAACACGAACCGCTTCCCCAGGTAGATCCCGTGCGTCTCGAACGGATACAGCCGGTTCGGCGCGTATATCACGATGCGCCCGCCCGGACGGATCACCCGGTATGCCTCGCCCATCGTCGCCCGGTCGTCGTGTACGTGCTCGATAACCTCATTCAACACCACCACGTCGAAGCTGTCGTCCGGAAACGGCAGGTGCTCGCCCACCGCCAGCATCAGGCCGGGCGTCGTCTTCGCCCCTTCCCGCAGCCGCTTCGCGTCGATGTCGATGCCGCAGACGTCATCGCTGAACTCGCGGAACTTCCGCACGTACACACCCAGCCCGCACCCGATATCGAGGATGCGCGCGCCTTCCAGCGGCGCATACCGCCGGATCAGATCCAGACGGCGGTCCTGTCCGAACCGCCACACGAAGCTGGGATTGCCGAGAGCGACTTCCGCCCGGTCGGGCGCGCTGACCATGTGTCCTTCCAAGACCCCTGCCACGTTGAGGCTAACATACGCCGCGTTCGCCCCGCACGGTGCGAACGTACCATAGGTGTCTCGCGTGCATCCCCTGTCGCCTCACCGCCTCTCTCGCTGCGCGCCCGCGAACGCTGCGATTCCGCAACCGATCCCCAGCGCGTATCCTGCCTCCATGAAGCTGGAGCGCGAAGCCGTTCTGCACATCGCCCGCCTCGCTCGTGTGTACCTCACCGACGAAGAGGTCGAGACCTACGCCGCCCAGCTTGGCGACATCATCGGCCACTTCGACGTCCTCAACCGGATAGACACCGAAGGCGTCGAGCCGACGGCGCACACCCTCCCGCTCCGCAACGTCATGGCCGACGACGTCGCGCGCCCCTCCCTGCCCCGGGAAGAAGTTCTCGCGATGGCCCCCAATACCGAAGACGGATACCTGCGCGTCCGCGCGGTGCTCGAGTAGTCAGGCATGGTTGATCTCCACTGGCTGACCATCGCCCAAGCGGTCGAGCGCCTGCGCAAACGCGAGATCTCCTCGCGCGAGCTGACACAGGCCTTCCTCGACCGCATCGCCTCCGTCGATCCCGCCGTCCGCGCCT
>DATECV010000057.1:0-2129 GCA_035286725.1 Dehalococcoidia bacterium
GGAGCTGGCGCGGCTGGCGCCGGGGGCGACGGCGGAGGGGCTCGTGCGGGCGTCGTTCGCGTTTCTGCTGGCGCGGGAGCCGAAGGAGTCGATCTTGCGGGAGTTCGAGATCGGTGTGATCGGGCGGTACTTCCCGGAGTACGAGCGGGAGGTGCGCAGGCTGCTGGGGCCGTGAGCTTCCGGTGGGGGATTCGGCTACACTCCGGGCATGAAGAGTGAAGAGCAGCAGGCGCTCGAGCTGATCGACCGGCTTCCTGAGGACGTCTCGACCGAGACGATCCTGACGGAACTGCAGTTCAAGGCTCTGATGTTGCGGCGTGGAGCCGAGGCAGAACGCGGCGAGAACGTCATCTCCCACGAAGAAGCGAAGCGGCGGCTCTCGAAGTGGCTGGATTCGCGCCTCCATAGTAGCTAGCCCTTCGCCCTTATCCATCTCTCACACCGACAACGAATACGAGACGGATCGGCCCTTCGCGCGATCGAGGAGTGGCCCTTTGAGTCTCTGTTAAGCTGACCACTGGAGGCCCTATGACGACCGACTGGCGGGAAAAAGAGGCGAAGTATTTCATGCGCACGGGGAAGCGCATGGATCTGCTGGCGGTTCGCGGCGAGGGCACGCGCATCTGGGACGACCAGGGCAAGGAGTACCTCGACTTCTTCGGCGGGCCGGCGACGATCAGCCTGGGGCACTGCCACCCGGTGATCACGGACGCGCTGATCGACCAGGCGCAACAGCTCGTACACGTCTCGAACCAGTTCTACTCGCTGCCGCAGCTGAAGCTGGCGGAGCTGCTGATCGAGCACTCGTGCTTCGACCGCGTGTACTTCATGAACAGCGGGGCGGAGGCGAACGAGGGCGCGCTGAAGCTGGCGCGGAAGTGGGGCAAGGAGAAGAAGGACGGCGCGTACGAGATCATCTGCGCGGAGAACGCGTTCCACGGGCGCACGCTGCAGATGATCACGGCGGGCGGGACGGAGCGGTATAAGGCGCCGTTCTCGCCGCTGCCCGAGGGGTTCGTACACGTGCCGTTCAACGACGTGGACGCGGTGAAGCGCGCGACGACGTCGAAGAGCGTAGCCATCTTCATGGAACCGATTCAGGGCGAGGGCGGGATCAATGTCCCGGACGACAACTACTTCCCCGACCTGCGGGCGTGGTGCGACGAGCGGGGGATCCTGCTGATCTTCGACGAGGTGCAGACGGGGTGCGGGCGGCTGGGCACGCTGTTCGGGTACGAGTACTTCGGCGCGGAGCCGGACATCATGACGCTGGGGAAAGGGATCGGCGGCGGGGTGCCGCTGTCGGCGTTCCTGGCGAAGGAGCACTGTGCCGTCTTCACGCCGGGCGACCACGGGAGCACGTACGGCGGCGAGCCGCTGACGACGCGCGTGGGGTACGAGGTGATGACGTACATCATCGACAACGACATCCCGGCTCAGGTGGCGAAGAAGGGCGAGCTGGTGGAGCGGCGGCTGCACTCGCTGCAGGACCGGTTCCCCAACGTGGCGTCGATCCGCGGGGCGGGGCTGATGTGGGCGGTGCAGTTCACGACGGACATCGGCGAGCGCATCACCAACGCCGCGCTGAGTAACGGGCTGATCCTGAACAACGTGCGGCCGAACGCCGTGCGCATCGTGCCGCCGCTGACGGTGACGGAAGAGGAGCTGGAGCAGGGGCTCGCGATCCTCGAGCACGTGATCGCCGAAGACGCGGCGGCGACGGCGAAGTAGTCGCGATGTCACTGACGCTGGTGCAGATCGTGCGCATCCCCGCCGAGGGCATCGAGGCGTTCCAGCGGTTCGAATCGCGGGTGCTGCCGCTGATGCCGAAATACGGTGGCGTGCTGGAACGACGGCTGCGGGGTGACGACGGGCGGACGGAAGTCCACGTGATCTCGTTCCCGTCGCGCGAGGCGTTGCAGCGGTACATGGACGACCCCGAGCGGACGCAGTATGTTTCGCTCAAGGATCAGTCTGGCGCGGTCTCAGAGCTGATCGAGATGACCGACGTGGCGGGCGACTGAGCAGCGCGCTGTCGACTGCGAGAGGCGAACACCAAAACGCAAACTGGCCGTAACCGGCGCGCGGATCCGTTTGCCAACCGGCTAACTAGCTGATCAGCTCCCTCC
>DATECV010000058.1:0-2006 GCA_035286725.1 Dehalococcoidia bacterium
ACGACCGTCAGGATATCGGGCGGCGTCACCGGTGAGTCGTGGTGCAGCGTAATCGGGATCCCCCGGTCGAGCGCCGAGCGCATCGGGTTGATACGCGCCGCTCGCTCCGGGCCCAGGAAGATGTCGTGGTGGCGGTCACCCCAGTAATAGACGTGGCCGGGGAAGAACGACAGGTACAGTCCGAGCGCCTTCACCGCGTCGAGCTGGTCCTCGCGGACCGTCTGCGCGTGGATGATCGTCGTACGCCGGTCGCGGCCGGGATACGCCTCTTCCGCCGCCCGCGCCGCCTCGATGACCATCCCGATCGCCGCGTCGCCGTTGGCGTGGGCCAGCACCTGCCAGCCCTGGGCGTACCCGTCCGCCACAGCGGCGTCCAGCTTCCCCTGCGCCTCGAACGTCGGGAACCCCGCGTACGCGCCGTCTCGACCCTCGGGCTGCGCATGGTAAGGACGGCTCAGGTATGCTGTGTATCCCTGGATCGATCCGTCCGTCGTCAGCTTCACCCCGCCGAGACGGAACCGCCCGGCGTCGGCTTCCGGAGTCATCATCTGGGACGCCAGGAGGTACATCGGGTAGGCGATGACGTCCAGCGGCAGGCGCCCGTCAGCCTCAAGCGCCCTCGCCGCCTGCAGGAAGGCCGGCTGGAACAACAGCGCCTCCTGCGCTGTCGTCGCTCCGAACGAGGCGTAGTATTCGAGCGCGGTTAGCAGCTGCTCTGCTGCCACCTCGATGGACGGCTGCGGCAGCCGCATGAAGACCGGCGTCATCGCCGTCTCCTCTAGCACGCCTGTGGGCTCGGCATTCTCGCGGCGGCGGATGCGCCCGCCCTCCGGGTCCAACGTCGCCGCTGAGATGCCTGCCAGCTCGAGCGCAGTTGTGTTCGCCGCCAGCAGGTGCGCCGAGATATGCAGCGCCACCACCGGGTGCTCACGGCTCACGGCGTCGAGGTCGTCGCGGTCCGGGTGCCGCCGCTCCTCCATGCCCGTATCGTCGTATCCCATCCCGATGACCCACTCCCCCGGACCGATAACGCGCCGCTCAATATGCTCTCGAAGCTCCCGCTGCAAGTCCGCCATACACGACACGGGCCCGACCGGCCGCGGGCTCAGGTTCGCCGACGCCAGCTTCTGCGCCGTCAGCGCCACGTGCCCGTGCGCATCGATGAACCCCGGCAGCAGCGCCCGCCCACCGAGGTCTGTCAGCACCGTTTGCGGCCCCGCCAGCGCCATCACATCGTCCCGTCGCCCCACGGCCGCGATCCGCCCGTCCCGAACGGCAACGGCCGCGGCGATGGTGTCGCGCGCGTCCACGGTCACGACATCGCCGCCGAAGAAAATCCGGTCCGCAGGTGCACTGCTCATACGCGGATTATGCCACGCCACGAACCGGGTTTGGCCCGACTTCCGCCATTGCTGACCTCCCCCTGCCATGGAGTCATCCTGACGAAGGAAGGATCTGTCTTTGCACTGCGAAACCCGGAAGACGCCACCCCGTGACCGAACGTCACCGTTTGGGCATCCAGGGCACGCGGACGTGGTGCGGAGTCCCGCGCGCCAGCAGAATGCCCGCGGCGTTCACGGACAGATCCTTCGTTCCTCAGGATGACGGGGCGATGTCGCACCGATGGTATACTTCACCCTGCTAACGAGGTCCCCGCCCACTCAGAAGGAGCAACGCCCCATGACCCTCAAGACAGGCATCTTCATGGCCCCCTTCCATCGCACCGGCGAGAACCCCACCCTCTGCCTACAGCGTGACCTCGAGCTCATCTCCTGGCTCGACCACCTCGGCTTCGACGAGGCGTGGATCGGCGAGCATCACTCGGGTGGCTGGGAGACGATCGCCAGCCCCGAAGTCTTCATCGCCGCCGCCGGCGAGCGCACGAAGCACATCCGCCTCGGCACCGGCGTCGTCTCCATCCCCTACCACCACCCGTTTCACGTCGCCGACCGCATGGTCCTCCTCGACCACCTCACGCGGGGACGCGTCATGCTCGGCGTCGGCCC
>DATECV010000059.1:0-11906 GCA_035286725.1 Dehalococcoidia bacterium
CAGCATCGCCCCGCCTCCCGCCAGCGCGAGGCCCCGGTACATGAGGTCGGCCACCAGCTCCGGCGGGGTGATCTCGATCGTGGACCGCACGGCGTCGATGATCGCGTTGATGCTGCCGGAGAGCGCGTCGCGGATCTCGACCGTGCTCACCTCGACGGACTTGGGCAGGCCGGTCGCCAGGTCGCGGCCCCGGATCTCCACCATGCCTTCTTCGTCCATCGGGAAGGCGGAGCCCGCCTCGATCTTGATCTCCTCCGCCGTGCGCTCGCCGATGAGCATGTTGTGTACCTGGCGGGCGTACGCCATGATCTCCTGGTCCATCTCATCGCCCGCGGTCCGGATCGATGTGCTGACGACGATGCCGCCCAGCGCGATGACGGCGACCTCCGTCGTGCCGCCGCCGATGTCGACGATCATGCAGCCGTTGGGCTCCATGATCGGCAGGCCCGCACCGATCGCCGCCGCCATCGGCTCCTCGACCAGGAACGCTGCCCGGGCGCCCGCGTTCAGCGCCGCGTCGTGGACCGCGCGCTTCTCCACTTCTGTCACGCCTGACGGAATGCCGATGACGACGCGTGGCCGCGGGATGCCGAAGCCGAACCGCTCGTGTACGCTGCGAATGAAGTACTGGAGCATCCGCTCCGTGACCTCGAAGTCCGAGATCACCCCGTCCTTCAGCGGCCGGACAGCGACGATGTTCGATGGCGTGCGGCCCACCATCCGCTTCGCCTCCGCGCCGATTGCGAGGATCTTCTTGGTCTGGCGGTCGATGGCGACGACGGAGGGCTCGTCGATGACGACGCCGCGCCCCTTGACCATCACCAGGGTGTTGGCCGTGCCGAGGTCGATGCCGACATCGTGGGAAAAGAGCCCCAAAAGGGCGGTCAGCGGGTTGATCAACGAGAAGTTCCTCGGGCGCGGAAGGTCAGGCACCGCGGGGCGCGCGCTCCCTCACGCAACGAGCGCCATTATAGGTTCGGAGGCGTGTCGAACGGAAGCGAGAGGGGATTTCGCGCTTTGAGAAGTCGAATTTCTCTTACCGAAGCCGCAAGTTGCGCTTCCGCCTCAGGACGAGGCGAAATAGTAGCCGATGTTGCGCTCGTTCCGGATGTACGCCGGGTCGTCCGGGTTCGGCTCGATCTTCTGGCGCAGGTACCAGATGTACCGGCGGACATAGTCGCTGTCCGACGCGTACTCCTCACCCCACACCCGCCGCACCAGCACCTCCGATGACAGCACCCGGTTCGGCTGCTCCATCAGCGTGACCAGCAGCCGGAACTCGGTCGGCGTGAGCTTCACCGGCTGCCCGCCCCGATACACGCGGTGCGCGTCCAGGTCGACAGCCAGGTCGCCGTGGGTGATCACGCGCGGCGCCGGCTCCGGCCTCCCCGCGCCACGGGTCAGGACGGCGCGGATGCGGGCTTCAAGCTGGGCGAAGCTGAACGGCTTTGACACGTAGTCGTCCGCGCCCAGCGCGAATCCCTTCAGGATGTCGGCCTCCTCAGCCGCGGCGGTCAGCATGATCACCGGCACGTGGTGCTCTGTCCGGATCCGGTGCAACGTCTGCCAGCCGTTGACACCCGGCATGTTGACGTCGAGGACGACGATGTCCGACCTCTTCCGCGCCATCGCGTCGAGGCATTCGTCGCCGCTCGACACCGTCTCGACCTCGTGCGAAAAATGGCGGAGATACGTCGAGAGGATCTCGACGAGTGCCGGGTCATCGTCGACAAGCATGACGTTCGCCATGGATCACCCTCCCTGTTGCGCCAGCGGAATACGCACCGTAAACCGCGCGCCCCCGTGCTCCCTGCGGTGCTCCCCGCCCTGCACCGGGCTCTCAGCGCGGATGCTGCCGCCCTGCGCCTCGACCAGCCGCTTCGCGAAGTACAGGCCCAGGCCGTACCCCTTGTACCGCAGGTCACTGTCCGCAGAACGGCGAAACGCCTCGAACACGTGCGGCAGGTCGGCCGCGCTGATCCCCGGGCCTTCGTCGGTGATGCGCACCTCGATGTCGTTCGCGCCGGCTGCCACCTCGACGGCGATGGGATGGCCCGCAGGGCCGTGATGTTCGGCGTTCTGGATGAGATTGCGCAACACGTGCTCCAGTTGCAGCTCGTCCGCCCACGCCAGCGGCAGGTCCGGCGCGATCCGCACCTCTGGGGGCGTGTTGTTCGAGGCGGCGATAGCCCGTGTGGCGCGGTCGACCACCACGTTGACGGCAACGGGGCCGAGCACGATCGGTAGCTGACCCGCGTCCAGTCGCGACACGTCGAGGATGGTTTCTACGAACCGATTGAGGCGCTCGGTCTCGTCGGTGAGGATCGCCAGCGTCCGGTGCGCCGTTTCGGGAAGGTGCTCGCTGCCGTGCGCGATCAGCTCCAGGCCGCCCAGCATGTTCGTCAGCGGGGCGCGCAGCTCGTGGGACACCAGCGTGACGAAGTCCGACTTCATCGCCGCGATCTGCTGCAGTTCGTCCCGCACGCGCTTCTGCTCCGTCATATCCTCGACGATGCTCAGTATCGCCACCGCCTCCCCCTTCGCGTTGTGGATCGGGGCCGCGGTCAGCATGCCCAACACCTCCCGCCCGTCCCGCGTGAGGTAACGCTTCTGGCGATGAATGCGCGCCGTTCGGCCGGCGAATATGGCGCTGTGCCCCTCCTGCGCAGCCGTCCGCTCTTGGGGATGGCAGAACTCGAGAAAGTGCCGGCCGGCCATGTCTTCGCGCCGATACCCCAGCATCCGGCTGTACGCGTCGTTCACCCGCGCCAGTATGCCGTCCTTATCGGTCAACGCGATGGGCGCCGGGCTCTCGTCGAACATCCGCCGGAAGAGCTCTTCGCTCTCGCGTAGCGCTTCTTCGTCGAGGACGTTCTGGTTGATATCGCGCGTAACGGTGTAGATGCGGAGGTGGTCGTCCAGCCCCTCAACGGTCCGCGCCACGGTCTCGGTCCAGATGATGCCTCCGTCCTTCCGCACGGTCCGGACGCGCACCGTCGCGACGCCCTCCTGCCGCGCGTTCTGAAAGCGTTCGTTGACCGACGGCAGGTCCTCGGGATGCACGAGCAGGCCGTACGGCTGGCCGATCAGTTCCTCCGGTGCGTACCCGGTCATGCGAAGGGTGGCCGGGGAAACGTAGATGATCCGCCCCGTCGAGCTGATCGTGGCGACCACGTCGCCGGAGTGTTCGGCCAGCAGGCGGTACCGTTGCTCGCTCGACGATATCCGCTCCTGGGCCAGCATCCGCTCCGTGATGTCCCGCGCGGCCGTGTGCCACTCGGTAACCTCTCCGGTTGTCGGGTCGGCGACGGCGCGCAGCGAAGCTTCCAGCCAGATCCATGCCCCGGAGGCGTGGCGTGCCCGGAACGTTACATAACAGACGACCCCGGGCATCAGCCCGCGCGCCGCCTCGCGCACGGCGGCCTGCTCCTCCGCATCGATGAAGTCGAACGCGTTCCGTCCCATGAGCTGTTCCGGCGCATAGCCGAGGATCGCCGTGGCCGAAGGCGAGACATACACGTACGTCCCGTCGCGGCTGTGGCGGGCGATGAGGTCCGTGGAGTTCTCCGCCAGCAGGCGAAAGCGCTCTTCGCTCTCGCGCAACGCCTGCTCCACCTGCACGCGCGCCGTGACGTCCCGGCTCGTACCGTGATACTCCGTTATCTCCTTTGATATCGGATCGGCGACCGAGCGAAGGCTCGTCTCCACCCACACCTCGTGCCCGTGCTTGTGGAGCGCCCTGTGTACGACCGTCACAGGCTTGCTCGGGTTCGCGATCTCGAGATTCGCCATGCGCTCAGCTTCGGCGGGGTCAAAGAGATCGTAGACGCTCGTCCCCACCACCTCGTCGGGGCGATATCCAAGGACCCGGGAGAGCGCCGGCGACGCGTACAGCCACCTCCCCCCCGGCGCGAACCGCGCGATGATGTCCGTCGAATCTTCCGCCAGGTGCCGGTACCGCTCCTCGCTTTCCCGCAGCGCAACTTGGGCCGCCACCCGGCTGCTCACGTCGCGCGCGATCAAGTGAAACTCCCGCGGCACCCCCGTGGCCGGATCCTGCAGGCTGCGGATGCTCGTCTCCATCCACACGATCGTGCCGTTCGCGTGGACGGCGCGATGCTGGACGGTGACCGGTTCACGCGTGCCGCGGGAATCCAACTCCCGCAGCCGCTCCACGTCCTCTGGATGGAGATACACGAAGACGTTCGTGCCCACGACGTCCGAAGGGTCGTATCCCAGCACGCGCTTCACCGCGGGCGATATGTAGGACCACGACCAGTCCGGCGCGATGCGCCCCACGATGTCCGCCGCGTCCTCGGACAGGTGGCGGTACCGCTCTTCGCTGTCGCGGAGCGCGGCCTCGGCCCGTACCTGGTCCGTGATGTCGCGGGCCACGATGTGGAAACGCGCGACCCAACCGGTTTCGGGGTCGCGCACCGGGCGGATGCTCGATTCCACCCAGCTCAGCGCTCCCCCTTCGCGCGGGACGCGGTATGCGACGTGGACCAGCGGCTCATGGTTCCGCGTCGCTTCCCGGACCGCGGCCTGGGTCCGCTCGCGGTCCTCTTCGTGCATGAAATCGAACGCGTTTCGGCCCTGCAGCTCGCCGGGTGGGTGGCCCAGCACCCGTTCTGATGAGGGGCTCGCATAGAGGTAGGTCCCCTCCCGGTCCAGCACCGCGATGAGGTCGCTCGACTCCTCCGCCAGCAGCCGGTAGCGCTCTTCGCTCTCCCGCAGCGACTCTTCCACCCGCACGCGGTCCGTCACGTCTCGGGCGATGAGGTGATAGTGGGAGACCCTTCGCGTGACGGAATCCCGCACAGGGCGCACGCTGGATTCCAGCCACGCGATCTCCCCATCGCCCCGGCAGACGCGATAAAGCGCCGTGACCCCGGACCGCTTCTCACGCGCCGCATCCAGCACCCCCATCAGCGTGGACTCACGGTCGTCGGGGTGTACGAACTCAAAGGCGTTCCTCCCCAGCAGTTCCTGCGCCTGGTATCCCAGGAGGCGCTCGGCGGAAGGAGAGGCGTACGTGTACGTGCCCGCCGTGTCATAGGTGGCGATGAGGTCGCTCGATTCCTCCGCCAGGAGTCGATACCTCTCTTCGCTGGCGCGTAACGCCTCTTCCGCCAGCACCTGCTCCGTGATGTCGCGCGCGATCGTGTGGACCTCGCGGATGACGCCCGTTGCCGGATCCCGTACCGGGCACGAAATCCCCTCCGACCAGTAGTACCCGCCGTCCTTCCTTCGTATCCGCGCCCGCGTGCGGACCGGACGGTCGTCCACGCGGTACACCGCCATGCGCTTGCGCAACGCCGGGCGGTCGTCCTCGTGGACGATCTCTTCCACGTTCATTGCGCGGATCTCGGCGGCGCTGAAGCCGGTCGAGGCGGCGAACGACGGTGAGAAGTCGATGAAGCGGCCTTCGACGTCGACCCGCAGGACGGCGTCGACCGAGTTTTCGGCCAGCCGGTGAAAGCGCTCTTCGCCGTCTCCCAGATATGCCAGCGCCCGGGCCCAGTCCGCCGTGCGCTCCCCGGTGACGTCCCAGGCCGTACCGACCACGCGTTGAGCCGCGCCCGCAGCATCCGTAACCCGCGTGTATGTGACCCGGAACGTGCGGCCCGAAGATGCGAGGTCGAACGACGTGACTTCGCCCGCGAACGCCCGATCGAGCGCTTCCTGGTTGTCGGTCGGCGGCGCGATACCCGCGGCGCCCGGCGAAAGGCCCAATTCGTTGAGCCCGTCGCCGGCGATGCCCGTGACCCGGCGGTTCTCATCGACCGACCAGACGATGACCGGCGTGCTCTCGATGACGGAGCCCTGCTCCGGTTCGTGCTCGCTGGCCGCGCGGCGCGATGTAACCGCAATGCCCACGGCCCTCTCCGCCGCACGTCCGTTGCGGGTCGACGTCATCCCTGCCTCCTCGTTCGTTGACAGAAAAGAGCAATGGTTTTGACATGCTCGCGACTTGCGTGTGGGGCCGTCGTTGACGGCCAACCGGATAGGATGTGAAGTAGGTTCACCCCGCAATCGGGGACCTGGGGGCGTATGCACGGGGCCGCTGCTGCCAATATCCGCCAGCGGGCGGAGGAACGGGCGCCTGTCGACCTGGCGCTGCTCCTGTTCCAGGCCCAGGGCGAGTTCGCCACGCTGCTCGCTGGCGACGCGAAGGCGGAAGACCTCGGCCCGTCGGAGGTCGCCGCCCTGCTGGCGCTGGCCCGTGGCCCGACGCCCGTCTCCGGCGTTGCCAGGATCGTCGGCATCCGGCCCAACGGCGCGAGCGTGCTGGTCGACCGGCTGCACGCGCGCGGTCTGGTGGCGCGAGAGCGGAGCAGGAGCGATAACCGCGTCGTGCGCGTCGCCCTGACGGCGGACGGGGAGGAGACCGCGCGGCGGCTCGAAGCGCACGCCGAAGCGCGGATCGAAAGTCGGCTATCGGGGCTGACCCCTGCCGAGCGCGAGCAGCTGCCCATCCTGCTGGCCCGCATCTTGTCCTAAATACGAATCGCTTGCGCGCTCTCCCGGTACGTCCTTGTGGCGCCAACGATACGCCTGCTCCGGCAGTCCGTCAACGGGCCAACGGGCAGACAGCGCGTGTGACGAACGGCACGAATTTGGCGCTTTGAAGCGCAAACTAAAGAGAGTCCGTCATTACGGACATTGTTTGGATCTGCGACGCTCCGGCGGCTAACCCGTCGCCCGTTCCGGGCTCGCGCGCTTCTCGCCGCCTCGGCCGATCTTCGGCTCCGTCCCCGCGCGCAACCGCTCGATGTTCGTGCGGTGCCGGTAGACGATGAGCGCGGCCGCCGGCACCGCGTACGCGGCCCACGCCCACGGGCTGATGTCCATCGCCGCCAGCGCGACGAACACCGCCGCCAGGATCGGCGGCATCGTGATCGACATTACCGACATAATGCGCGTCGCCCCGACGATCACACCGGCCACGGGCACCAGCGCCACCGCGGCCAGCGGGTTCATCGCCAGCGCCGCGCCAAAGCCCGATGCCACCGCCTTGCCGCCTCTGAACCCGTAGAAGGCCGGCCAGCAATGCCCCACCACCGCCGCGAACGCCCCCGCCGCCGCCGCCCAGGCGCGATCGTCCTTCTCGTCGATGCCAAAGAGAGTCCCCAACCCGATGCCCACGTACACCGGCGCCACGCCTTTCCCGATGTCCAGCAGCATGACCGCGACGCCCGCCTTCGCGCCCGAGGTGCGGATGACGTTCGTCGTCCCCGTTGCGCCGCTCCCGTAGTCGCGCACGTCCACGCCCCGCGTCATGCGCGAGACGATGATCCCCCACTGGAGCGACCCGATCCCGTATCCGATGACCGCGCTCAGCGCGATGGCAGCCCACAACATGCCGGACATCCTTTCCCTCGCCCGACAATATACGACGGCGCGGGGCTACGGCCTTGCGGAGCGCAGCCCGTGTTCCGTGTCTTCGAGGTTTGCCATGACGACCGCTGCCGGCCGGCATCCTGGTGGGCCATGTGATATCGAACGCCTATGCCAGAGCCGCCAGCTCCCGCAGCTCCTGGCAGCAGTCGGCGCAGAGCAGCGGAAGCAGCACCGGATGTGCGTGCTCGGTGGAGCCGCGCTGGCTGCCGGGAAGCGGGATGTCCGACTTCACGGCGTGGTGAACGCACACCGCTTCTCCACATTGCTGGCAGACGCCCACGGCGGGCGTGAGCTGGTAGTTCATCAGCCAGGGCCTGAAGTCGGTCTTCGCACAGTGGTAGCAGTTCATCGATTTGTCCTTCCTTGTCGCTGTTCTGCCAACTGAGATGGACTCATAGCCGCGTGCGGCCCGCTCCCGGGCGCGCCGAGGCCCGATGCGCCGTAGAACCGCCGGCCGGCCCACAGGGCCACGTAGACCAGTGTGACCAGCGCGGGCACTTCGATCAGTGGCCCGACGACCCCGGCCAGCGCCTGGCCGGAGTCGACCCCGAACGTCCCTATGGTGACCGCGATCGCCAGCTCAAAGTTATTGCCGGCTGCGGTGAAGGCGAGGGCCGCGGTCTTGGGATATGCCAACCCCTGGGCGCGTCCCCATGCGAACGCGCCCGTCCACATGATCAGGAAGTACGCGAGTAACGGCAGGGCGATGCGTGCGACATCGAACGGCTGCGAGGTGATCGCGTCGCCCTGAATGGCGAACAGGATGACGACGGTGAAGAGCAGGCTGTAGAGCGCCCACGGTCCGATGCGCGGAAGAAATTCCTGCTCGTACCATGCATCGCCCTTGCGCTTTCTGCCCACCAGACTTGTGAGGACCCCGAGCGCCAGTGGGATGCCGAGGAAGATCAGTACTGACTTCGCGATGTCCCACAGCGCAAAGCGGACCGACGTCGTATCCAGGCCAAGCCACCCCGGCAGTACCTGCAGATAGAAGTACCCGAGGAGAGCGTACGCGGCGATCTGGAACACCGAGTTCAGTACCACCAGCACTGCCCCCGCCTCGCTGTCCCCGCACGCCAGCCCGTTCCAGATCAGCACCATCGCGATGCAGCGCGCGAGGCCGACGAGGATGATGCCGGTGCGGAACTCCGGGAGATCGGCGAGAAAGATCCATGCGAGCGCGAACATCAAGGCCGGTCCTACAAACCAGTTCAAGAAGAGCGAGGAGAGTACCAGTGGCCGATCCGCCGTGACGTTCCGAAGCCGGTCGTAGCGCACCTTGGCGAGCACGGGGTACATCATTCCGAGCAAGCCGATGGCGATGGGCAACGACGTGCCGTCGACCTTCACGCGGTCCAACTGCCCGTTGAGCCCGGGAAAGGCCCGTCCGAGCGCGAGGCCCACCGCCATGGCGAGGCCGATCCATAGAGGAAGCAGACGATCGAGCGTCGAAAGCCCGCTGAGGATGGAACTGTCGAAGTCGTCGCGGGAATCGGCGGTTGCGCTCATCGGCCCGGCTCTCCGTTCATAACGCGACTATGCTCTGCTTCAGCCAGAGCAGGGCCTCGCGGCTGAGGCAGTAGCCCGAGCGTGGACCGGGGCCGCAACGCTGAATGAGGCCTGCATCCTTCAGGACGCGGAGGTGTTCGGACACGGTGGACTGCGCGAGCGAGACGTGACGGGTGAGATCGACGCAACTGGCGTCGCCGGCTTCAGCCATGATCCGGACGATCTCGATTCTCGCCGGGTGCCCGAGCGCTTTGAGCATCGTCGATAGCCTATCGTCAGAGCTTACCAGTGGTGGCATATCATCGTTAAAGTACGATGGAAGATGGGCACCGTCAATAGGCCAGCCGGCACCATTACCCGGCTGCTCGTGCCTTTCTTGACGGATTCGGCCACCCCGGGATGCTGTGCCGGGGCGGTGCGTGGCCCAGGTCAGTAGCCGCTGCACTCGCCAAAGTCCGTTGCGAGTGGGAACTCGTCGTCGACGATGCACTTGTTCAGCTCCGAAGACCCGACCGCGAGATACCCCCACGCGACAATCGTCAGGACGAGCGTCAGCAGCGCCGCCCAGACGCCGTCCATGTGGCCTCCGTCCCGGCCGCGCGCGGACCACGTGGCGCACAACCCGGCGCACAGACTCAAGAGGAGTGCTCCCACGTACGCGACCCTGAAGAGCGGTCTGCCGAAGTCGCCGGGGTCCGTCGCCGGCGAGATCGCCATCGCGATCAGCAGCGTCGCAGCTCCCGATGCCGCCACCGCCACGAACGCGCCCGTGGCTCCGGCAGCGAGCAGAGCCGTCAGACCATGCTGTCCCACTGGATCCGCAAGTCGCGAGATTGCCATCGGCATCGCGAGCAGCACACAGGCGATAAGCACGCTCACGATCAGTCGCTTGATCTCCTCGTCCGCCACGTTGTTGTTGCCGATCGCCCACTGGTACACCCACACCAGCGCGACGAACGATCCGATCATCGCAGCGCTGGCGAAGACCGCCGCCAACGTTGTGGGCCATCCAGGCGGAACCGCTACGTGCGATCCGGGCCTCGTCATCTCACGTCTCACTTCTCACTTCTCCCGCCCCACGTCCAACCTCTCGCGTCCCGCCTCCTCCCACCACCCCAGCAGCGCCTCCTGCCAGCGGCTCCACCGCTCGCGCCCCAGCAGGATCCCCATGCCGATGCCCAGCAGCGCCACGCCGGCGATCATCACCACCACCCAGTTCGGCAGCGCGTTCACGGCGTCGAACAGCGCTCGCCCCGCGACCAGCACCATCGCCACCAGCGCCGCCGCCAGCATGCCCCGCCGCCGCAACGCCACGCTGAGCGCGAAGAACGCGATCGCCTCTGCCAGCAGGATCCACTGGTAGCGCCACCCGGCTTCGATGGACTGCGCGAACGACGGGAACATGATGATGGCCGCGCCCAGCGCCTCGACGATCGGCGCCGCCTCCTCGATCTCGGGAATCAGCCGGAACTTCCACAGCCCCAGCAGGCCCAGCGCCACCAGGTACACGCCGATGACGGCTGTGTACGCCTGCTCGTTCTCCGGGTTGAAGCGGCCGATCTGCAGCAGCAGCGCCACCGCCAGCACCGCCGTCGCCGGTACGATCGCCCACCGCCGGCGCCCGTCGACGGCCGCGGCGCCGAGCCCCGCCAGGCCCGCGATCGCCACCGAGATCGTCGACCACTGATAGAGCGCGGTCTCGTAGAACGGTGTCGTGCCGATGTGCCCGGTCTCGTCCACGAGGGACTGCAGGATCCCGAACCCCGCCAGCGGCGCCGCCACCGCGTATCCGCCTCCCGCGACGATCGCCGCGATCCACCACGGCTTCCGCTCGCGCAGGACCGTGCTCGCGCCGGCGGCCACGACGCCGATCGCCGAATACGACGCCGGGATAATCCACCACGCCGCGTCCGCGTGCTCCCGCCACGCCGCGATGGCGGCGAACCCGAACACCGCGCTGGGTGCAGCCAGCACCGGCTCGTCCTCCAACAGCGCGATAGCTGCGAAGGTCGCCACGTACACGCAGAGCACGACGGTCAGCGTCCCCGCCGTGGCGCCGGTCGAGAGGGAGAACAGCGCCACCAGCAGCGACATGACGTAGAGGTGCATCCGGAACTCCGGCCGGACGAACTTCATCCCCACGCCCGCAGCCGCGAAGGCGAGTGCCGCGAACATGAGCGACATCGCCATCGAGCCGCCC
Source organism: Dehalococcoidia bacterium (assembly GCA_035286725.1). Classification (GTDB taxonomy): domain Bacteria; phylum Chloroflexota; class Dehalococcoidia; order DSTF01; family JACRBR01; genus JACRBR01. The sequence goes on from DATECV010000059.1 coordinate 11,114, forward strand.
TCGGCGTCTTCGGCGGCCGGGAGGCTGCGCAGCACGTCGATGTAGCCGATCACCGCCGTGAGCCCGGCGGCGTACAGCCACGCGCCCGCGATCCGCACGCGGGCGGCCTGCGGCGCGTCCAGGAACGACGACAGCGTCCGCTCGCTTCGGTCCGTCAGGGCCGCCGCGGCGTAGAACAGCGCCGCCGTGAAGTGTACGGCCGCTCCCACGCGCGGCGCTTCCGCGTACGCACCCTCGAACGCCAGCCACGCGGCGGTGATGCCCGCGACCGCGATCCCGTCGCGGACCCGCGTGTCGATCCATGCCGGCGTCCATGCCCGCCCGCCCGCCGCGAACAGCACCGCCGCCGCCGCCAGCGCCACGCCGTACGCCGCGGGCTCCAGCTCCAGCGCGTATGGCACGCTGACGATCGTCGCGCCGGCCGCGAGCAGCAACGCCGCCGACGTCTCCACTCGCCGCGCGCGGGAGGCGTCCAGCGCCGCGAACGCCGCCGCCGTCGCGAAGGCGAGTGGCAGGAACCAGCGCGTCGCCGGCTCGTACGGGTTCGTGGTCCGGTCCTCCGATACGGCGAGCGCCCCGATGGCGACCGCCAGTCCCAGCGCGACCGCCGCCCACCCGACGACGAAGGTGTCTGGCTTCCAGGGCTCCGGCAGCCACGACGTCCACCGCGCGGGCGCGAACCGCGCCGCCGCGCCGATCGCAATCGCCGGGATCAGCGCGCCGAACGCGTAGAACTCGGCGCTGGGGTCGATGGCGTAGACCACGCCGCCACCAACGCCGACAAGCGCGCCCG
>DATECV010000060.1:0-3327 GCA_035286725.1 Dehalococcoidia bacterium
AGACGAGCTGGGGCTGGTGCTCGCGGGCGTGGGCGTCATCCACGCTCTCGTACGTGAGGATGATGACGGTGTCGCCGGGGCTGACGAGGCGGGCGGCGGCGCCGTTGATGCAGATCTGGCCGGAGTCGCGCTCACCCTCGATGGCGTAGGTGGCGAGGCGGGCGCCGTTGTCGACATCGAGGACGTGGACCTGCTCGAAGGGGAGGATGTCGGCGGCGTCCATCAACGTGGGGTCGATGGTGATGCTGCCCTCGTAGTGGAGGTCGGCCTGGGTGACGGTGGCGCGGTGGATCTTGGACTTGAGTACGGTGCGCATCTGCGGTCCCTCTTCGGCACCGCTCTCGTCGCCGGCCTGCTAGCTCCGCCCCGCCTACGCAGGCTGGAAAGCCCGCGCTACGGTGTCATGAGGAGCAAACAAAACGCCTCTCCGGATTGGACCGAAGAGGCACGAGGATAGACGCGCGCGTCTCACCGTGAGTGCCGTCCCGGTCCTTCCGGATCCAGGCAGCCGGGTGGAGAGAAGTGCTCCTACTACCAGGCTCACCGCCCTTGCGGGTCGATGGCACCTTCACGATATGGGCGGCGAGGCATGGCTGTCAACCACCAGCGTCAATCGTGGGCGGGAGCCCTTCTGGCCGTGGACGAAGGGGCGGCAGCGGCACGTCCTCGTGGCGGCCCTCGCGCTTCACGAGCAGCGAGGCGATGACCGCGCTTGTGAGCACGGTGGCGATCACGGCCAGGCTGACCAGCGAGTCGATCTTGTACACGTCGGCGAGCAGCATCTTGGTGCCGACAAAGACCAGGATCGTCGCCAACGCCGGCTTCAGGTACGCCATGCCGGCGAGATAGCCGCGGAGGACGAAGTACAGCGCGCGCAGGCCCAGGATGGCGAAGATGTTGGAGGTGAAGACGATGAAGGGGTCGTCGGTGACGGCGAAGATCGCCGGGATGGAGTCGACCGCGAACACGAGGTCCGTGCTCTCGATCAGCAGCAAGACCAGGAACAGGGGCGTCAGGTACAACACGCCAGCGCGGCGGACGAAGAATTTCTGGCCCTCGTACTGCCGGGTCACCGGGCGGACGCGGCGAGCGATCATCACGAGCCAGTTGCGCTCGAGCGAAGGGGCGTGCTCGCCCTTGTCGCGCAGGAACTTGATCCCCGTGAGGATCAGAAACGCCCCGAAGATGTAGATGACGTAGTGGAACCAGTCGAGGAGGGCCGCGCCGACCAGGATGATCGCGCCGCGCATGATCAGCGCGCCGACGATGCCCCAGAACAGCACGCGGTGCTGGTACTGCGCGGGCACGGCGAACATCGAGAAGATCAGGAGAAAGACGAAGACATTGTCTACGCTGAGGGACTTCTCGATCAGGTAGCCGGTCGTCCACTCGAGCCCGCGGTCGGCGCCCTGGAGCGCGTAGACGCCGATGTTGAACACGACGGCCAGACCGATCCAGACGGCGCTCCAGGCGAGTGCCTCGCGGCGGCTGACTTCGTGGGCATCGCGATGGAAAACGCCGAGGTCGAGCGCGAGCATGCCCGCGACGAAGGCGAGGAACAGCAACCAGGGCAGCACATCGGCAAGCACAGGCTCTCCCGGGAATCAGGATGGATGGGGTGGCTAGTCTCCGAACACGTCGAAGGCGGCGCCTTCATCGTCATCCCGATCGTCCCGACGGTCGCGGCGACGGCGTGACGATGTGCCGACCGGTTCATCCCTGTCGTCATCATCGTTGTCGTCTCGCGATCGGGACGGGCGTTCCCGGCGGATGTAGCCGTCGTCCGAATCTTGGCTGCCGTTCTCGGCGCTGAAGAGGCGGCCGAGGAAGCCGCGGACACCGCCCTGGCGCGACGCAGCGCGACGCCGGGCATCGCGATCGTCACCCTCGCGGTCAAAGAGATCCAGGAGTTCGTCGAGCATGAAAAAACCTCCTCGCGCGGCGCGACCCTTGCCGCATCCAATGAGCTGGATGGTGGCAAGGTCTCACCCGGCGAGAAGGCTCGCTGCCGAGACCGGCGCGGGGTCACGCGCGTAATGACGGCCTCGGCTGCCCCGGGGAAGGGGCTGGGTTACTCCCCTTGATGCATGCACCATACGGCCCGCGCGGGCAGCGTGTCAAACGGGCGGCGCGCGCAGTGCTTGAAACGCAGCGGCCACAACGATCGCAGGTCGGCTCGTGCTTCGGCGGGCGGCCCCGTCGTAGCCAGCGGCCATCCAAAGGCGACGTCATCTTTGATCACCGCACTGCGCAGGCGAGGCGCCCGCGCTCCATCAGCGGTCATTGATGTGATCGATCTTGGTGATGGGTGGCATCGAAAGAACTGATCACATTTGTGATCGGGATGGGTAGTCAGTGAAGCTGGGCGCGGGTATAATCGGCTTCAATGGACGATGCTTCCCGCACAACCCGTGGCGGGGTGGGTGCGGCAGTCATCGCGCTGGGGCTGATCGCGCTCGCGCTGTCGGCGGGCTGGCTCTCCGGCGCGATCCTCGACGGGCATCTGCCGAAGTGCCCGACGGCCTGCGCGTCGTCCGCGGCGGCCGATTCGACAACCACTCCGGCGGCCGACGTGCTGGGCACGAGCTCGACGCCGGAGCCGACGCCGACGGAACCACCGGACTTCCCTTATGTCAGCGCCCGCTCGATCGCGGTGATCGACGCGGGGTGCGGCGCGCTCATGTTCGGGCGTGACGCGCGGCTGCGCCTGTCGCCGGCGAGCCTGACGAAGCTGATGACGGCCGCGGTCGCCGTGGACCGGGCGAGCACGAGCAAGATGATCACGGCCGACGTCGACGGGGCGAAGCTGAACGACGAGACGGGCTCGACGGTGATGGGACTGCGGCCCGGGATGGAGCTTTCGCTGCTGGACCTGCTGTACGGGCTGCTGCTGCCGTCGGGCAACGACGCGGCGATCGCGATCGCGGAGGGCGTGGGCGGGTCGGAGGAGAAGTTCGTCGAGCTGATGAACGAGAAGGTCGAGTCGCTGGGGCTGGAGGACACGCGCTTCACGAACCCGCACGGGCTGACGGAGGACGGGCTGTACTCAAGCGCGTACGACATGGCGATCCTGGCGCGGTACGTGATGCAGAACGAGACGCTGCGGAAGATCGTGACATCGATCTCGTGGCAGCCGCGATGGGACGGGCCGCCGGTGTGGAACGGGAACGAGTTCTTGACGAAGTACGAGGGCGCGGACGGTGTGAAGATCGGGTACACGGAAGAGGCGCAACAGACGATCGTGGCGTCGGCGACGCGCGGGGGACGGCGGATCATCGCGTCGTTGATGCGGAGCCAGGACCGGTACACGGACTCGGAGCGGGTGCT
>DATECV010000061.1:0-2966 GCA_035286725.1 Dehalococcoidia bacterium
GGGGTGGTGAGCAGGGGTGAAGCAGCAAGTGAAGGCCCAATGTGAGCGAGGCACCAGGCGTCCGCAGCACGTCTTCTTGAATGAACCATTTGGGCCGAAATGTGACAGCGCGCGGGCTGAAAAGCCCGCGCCACGGGGCAAGAAGTGATGACCGACCGCAAACGCATCCTCACCGGCATCCGGCCTACGGGCTCGCTGCACCTGGGGCACTACGCGGGTGCCCTGAAGCAGTGGGTGGAACTGCAGGAGGAGTACGAGTGCTTCTTCCTGATCGCCGACTACCAGGTGTCGGACTACGTCGACGACATCGACCATGTGCGCCGGTCCGTTTGGGAGGTGGCGCTCGACTGGCTGGGGGTGGGGCTCGACCCGGAGCGCGGGCACTACGTCATCGAGTCGCAAGTGCCGCAGCATGCCGAGCTGTCGGTCCTGCTGTCGTGGTACCTGCCGCTGGGGCCGCTGCGGAAGAACCCCACCCTGAAATCCGAGATGGAGGACCTGGAGCGGACGCGGAAAAGCGTGCCCGTCGGCTTCTTCATCTATCCGCTGATGCAGATCGCCAACATCCTGATGCCGCGGGCGCACCTGGTACCGGTGGGCGACGACCAGCTCCCGCACATCGAGCTGACGCGCGACGTGGCCGAGCGATTCAACCGCGAGACGGGCGTCGAGGTGTTTCCCTTGCCGGAGCCGCGCCTCGGGAAGGTGACGCGGCTGGTGGGACTGGACGGCGACGTCAAAATGAGCAAGTCGAAGGGGAACACGATCGACCTGAAGGACGACGCGGAGACGGTGCGGCGGAAGGTGATGTCGATGTTCACCGACCCGAACCACCTGCGGAAGGAAGACCCCGGCCGCGTCGAGGGGAACCCCGTGTTCATGTACCACGACGCGTTCAACCCGGACGCAGACGACGTGGCGAACATGAAGGAGCACTACAAGCGCGGCGGGCTGGGCGATGTCGACGTGAAGAAGAAGCTCATCGTCGCCATCAACAACCTGCTGGATCCCATGCGCGAGCGCCGCGCCTACTACGAGGCGCGCCCGAAGCTGGTGCAGGAGGCGCTGGAGGCGGGCTGCAAGGCCGGCAACGTGGCAGCGGACTCGACCATCGGCGACGTGCGGCGGGCGTTGAAGCTGGATTACTTCGACCGCGGCATGCCGGCGGGTGAGAAGTGAGACGTGCGAGGTATGAGGTGAGACTCGACCAACAGACAGCGGAGAACAGACAACAGAACGCGTGGCCGTGGCGACCGTCTGTTGTCTGCAGCCTTTTGTCTGCTGTGGAGAAGCCATGACCACCTACACACCGAGCCTCGATCAAGTGAAGGCCCTCGCCGGGCAGGGGAACATCGTCCCTGTGTTCCGCGAGGTGTACGCCGACCTTGAGACGCCGGTCTCGGCCTACCTGAAGGTGGCCCGCGGGAAGCACTCGTTCCTGCTGGAGTCGGTGGAGGGCGGCGAGCGCCTGGCGCGCTACAGTTTCATCGGCACGGAGCCGTATCGCGTACTGCGTACCGGCGAGAACCCGCTGGCGAATGAAGTCAGCGGCGATCCGCTGGTGCAGATCGAAGATGAGCTCCGGCGGTTCACGCCCGTGCGCGTCGGGGGGCTGCCGCGGTTCCACGGCGGGGCCGTCGGGTACATGGCGTACGAGTGCGCGAGGCACTACGAGAAGCTTCCCGTCCCCAGGGCGGACCCCCAGGGCTTCCCGGAGGCGATCTTCCTGTTCTGCGACACGCTGCTTGTGTTCGACCATCTGCAGCACACCATCAAAGTGGTCTCGCACGCACGGCTGGACGGAGACGTGGAAGCGTCGTACCGGCAGGCGACGTGGAAGATCGAGGAGCTGGTGCAGCGGCTGGCCGCGCCGCTCTCGCGCCTGCCCTATGACACGCCGCCGATCAAGACGCGCGGCCGGCAGCCGGTCTCGAACACGACCGAGGACGCGTTCAAGGCGAAGGTCGTGAAGGCGAAGGAGTACATCAAGAAGGGCGATACGTACCAGATCCAGGTGTCCCAGCGGTTCGCGCGGGAGACGGAGGCGCACCCGTTCGAGGTGTACCGGGCGCTGCGGGCCGTGAACCCTTCGCCCTACATGTACTACCTGGAGTTGGGCGATATGCACGTCGTCGGCGCCTCGCCCGAGATGCTGATTCGCGTCGAGGACGGCGTGATCGAGACGCACCCCATCGCCGGGACGCGGCGCCGGGGCCGCGACGCCGAGGACGAGCAGCGCATGGCCGACGAGCTGCAGGGGTCCGAGAAGGAGCGCGCCGAGCACATCATGCTGGTGGACCTGGCGCGCAACGACCTGGGCCGCGTGTGCGACCCCGGCACCGTCCGCGTGACCTCGCTGATGGCGATCGAGCGGTACTCGCACGTGATGCACATGGTGTCGCACGTCGTGGGCAGGTTGCGGAAGGATGTGACCACCTATGACGCGCTGCGAGCGTACTTCCCCCACGGCACCGTCACCGGCGCGCCGAAGATCCGCACGATGGAGATCATCGCCGAGCTGGAGGGCGAGCGGCGCGGCGGGTACGGCGGCTGCATCGGCTACTTCGACATGTCGGGGAACTGCGACAGCGCGCTGGCGATCCGGACGATCTGGATGAAGCCCGGGGTCGCCTACGTGCAGGCGGCCGGCGGCGTCGTGTACGACAGCACGCCGGAGGAGGAGTTCCTGGAGTCCGGCAACAAGGCGCGCGCCATGCTGCGGGCGATCGAGGTGGCGGAAGAGCGGCAGGATGAGATGCCGCGCGGGTCGCTGGGGTATTGATTCATCAACGAAGGAAACAGATGCAAGCGGATAGGTGTCGGGACGAATGCCTGAGCTGATGTCGGCACTGCTGTTCGAGAAGAGCGAGCGGGCGCTGGTGACGCACCGCCGGACGCCGCCGTTCGCGGGACAGTGGATGCTGCCGTCGACCCTGGTGCGGGACGACGAGGCAGCGGAGGACGCG
>DATECV010000062.1:0-12683 GCA_035286725.1 Dehalococcoidia bacterium
CAGCCGACTTACTAAAGACACCTGAATAGCTCGCTCGGAGTGGCGCAGAGGCTCCCGACGGACCTGGGAAGGGTCCGTGGGAGTCTCTTTTCGTTGGTGAGGGAGCTAGTGGATACAGACCCGAAGTCTATGGCTACATACGACCGGCCCCCGGCGGAATCGGACCGCTGGGAACGGTTGAAGGAGCTGTTGATCGCGTCATGGCGAAGGCAGTTGCTCGAAGGCAACCCGGCGAAGCGCTGACCGCGGCGTTCCTGCTGCGCGTGAGCGACGTCCGCCAGGCGGGCGAGGACCGCTTCTCCCTGGCCGCCCAACGTCGGGTCCTGAGAGAGCGCTGTCGCAGGGAAGGCTGGACCGCCGGGCCCGAGTACGTCGGCGAGGGCGAGTCGGCCTTCACCCGTGACGTCACCAAGCGTCAGACCATCCAGGCGCTGCTCCGGGACGCCGCGCTGGGCCTCTTCCAGATCCTCATCGTTCACGACCTGAGCCGGTTCGCCCGAGACGAAGAGCTCGGCCACGCCGTCTTCAACTTGCTGGAGCAGTACGGCGTCAGACTGGTGAACGCCAGCAGCGACATCGACTACAGCACCGCCGAGGGCCGGATGATGCTCAGCATCGACCTCGGCCTGGGCTCGTACTGGTCGCGGAAGATGAGCATGCACATCAAGAAGTCCAAGCGCGAGCGCTTCGAGATGGGGCTGCATGTCGGCGACCTCAACTTCGGGTACGTGAAGGGCGCCACGAACAAGTCGCCCGGCGTGGTCGTGCCCGACGAGGCCCGAGCCATCTACGAAGCATTCCGCGACCGAGCTGCGAACGCCGGATACACCGAGATCGCCCGCCGCTGGAACGGCTTGGGCCTCACGCCACGCTCGAAGCGCGGGCACACGATGTTCACGGCTTCGGCCGTGCAGTCGATCCTGGAGAATGACTTCTACTGCGGCTTTGTGCGACATAACGGCGAGCGGCGAAAGGGCCTCCACGAGGCCATCGTGAGCGAGGAGTTGTTCTTGGCGGCGCAGGCGGTCGTGCGGAGGCAACCGCCTAAGTCGCGAGAGCCACGGCTGTTGGCGGGACTGGCGATCTGCGTGCACTGCGAAGGGCCGATCTGGCAACACAAGGGCGGGATCAAGCACACCTACGCCTACTACCGGGAGGCCTCCCAGCGACAGGGCAGACCGTGTCCAATCTCGGGCTCACTGTGGCCGTGCGATGACGCCGAGCGCGAGGCCGACGCCGTGATCCGGGACATGGCCCTCGATGAGGCGTGGCTGGCCGAGGTGGATCGCGAAGCACGACGGCTGCCTCCGAAGGACGACGGAGGCCGGGCTGAACTCCTGGAGCGGAAACGCCGCGCAACGACGGCCTACGTCGAGAAAGCCCTCGACGAACCGGAGTGGAAGCGAATCGTGCAGGCGATCGACGATCAGCTGGCGCGGATGCCGGTAGCATTGCCGCAGACGCTCGCGGTCGCAGGTCTGAAGCTCCAGTCGATCGGACAGTTGTGGGAGGGCATGACGGTCAGGGAGCGTCGGGAGGCGATGCGGATCTTGTTCGAGCAGGTCGCGCTCGACACGAAGGCCAAGAAGATGTGGCTCCAGCCCTGGCCGGAGTTTGTGGGGCTATTTGCTCACCGACGTGATCTGTGTGGACTTGGTACCCCCGGCAGGACTCGAACCTGCGCACATGGTTTAGGAAACCACTGCTCTATCCTCTGAGCTACGGGGGCATGGAGGCATCGTAGCGGATTCGCGGAAGACGGCTCGCGCCCGCTGGCCGCCCGATCGAGAGCGGCACGCGCTGCTGTGTTTTCGAGGAAGGGGCCCGTGCCCGCCACCGTCCACGGGCCGCCCGTCCTTGGCGAACCCGTCCTTTGGTTCAACTCGACATCACTCTACGCCACGCCGCCTCAACAAAGGCACGGCGACATTCGTTCGTCGTGGATCGCGACGAGGTCTCGCTTTGCCGCGGGTTGGAGCTAGCCGAAGGCCCTCGCCGATCGGCGAGGGCCTTGAGAGTCCGATGGTGGAGATAAGGGGACTCGAACCCCTAACCTCCGCATTGCGAACGCGGCGCTCTCCCAGTTGAGCTATATCCCCGGACGACGTCAGTATAACCGAGGTCGCTTTCCCTTCACACCACCCGTCCGCGCCGAATCAACGCGCCTCTCCGGAGACCTCCGCGAGCCGCCGCCGGAGATACGCCGCCTCCACCTCGTTCCTGCAGAGCGCGATCGCCTGCTGGTACGCGTCTGCCGCTTCCGCCGGCCTGGCCGCGCGCCGAAGAAGGTCCGCCCGTGCGGCGTGCGCCAGGTGGTATCCGGCCAGCCTTCCCGATTCGATCAGCTCATCGACGAGGCGAAGGCCAGCGTTGGGCCCGTTCGCCATGGCGACCGCCACCGCGCGGTTCAGCTCCACGACCGCTGTCGGCTGCATTGAGGCCAGCCGCCGGTATAGGGCCGCGATTTCGTTCCAGTGCGTCTCGCCCGGCGTGCGAGCCTGAGCATGCATCGCCGCGATAGCGCCCTGGATCTGGTACGGCCCCGCGCGTCGCGCCTTCAGCGCGCGCTCGACAATAGCCACGCCTTCCGAGATCTCGTCCTCGTACCAGAGCGACCGGTCCTGTTCCTCCAGCACCACGAGGCCGCCGTCGATATCCGTGCGGGCCTCCCGCCGCGAGTGCTGCAGGATCATCAGCGCTAGCAGGCCGAGGACTTCGGGCTCATCCGGCATCAATCCGGTTAGCGTGCGCCCCAACCGGATCGCCTCGCGGCAAAGGTCCCCACGCACCAGCAGGTCGCCGGACGAAGCCGCGTACCCCTCGTTGAAGATCAGGTAGATCACCGCAAGGACGGCGTTGAGGCGGTCAGGAAGCTCGTGGGCGGGTGGCACGGCGTATGGAATACCCGCGTCGCGGATCTTGCGCTTCACTCTGACCAGCCGTTGTGCCATCGTCGGCTCGGGCACCAGGAACGCCCGCGCGATCTCGGGCGTCGTCAGCCCGCCCAGGGTGCGAAGTGTGAGCGCCACCTGTGCCTCGAGAGCAAGCGCCGGGTGACAACACGTGAAGATCAACCGCAAGCGATCGTCGACGTCCTGCATGGGTGATTCCTCGCCGCCGTACTCCGGTGATGTCGTCTCCAGCTCCGTCAGCGCGGCGATCTGAGCCTGCTTGGTGGCCAGCGTGCGTTCTCGTCGGAGCCGGTCGATCGCCTTGCGGCGCGCGGCCGTCGTGATCCACGCTCCTGGATTGGCGGGGATGCCGTCGATCGGCCACCGCTGGAACGCCGTCGCGAACGCGTCCTGAATCGCTTCCTCTGCGAGGTCGAAGTCGCCGCACAGCCGGATGAGCGAGGCAAGGATGCGCCCGGACTCCTCGCGGAACGTCCGCTCGATGGTCTCGCCCGCCGTATCAGGCATGCACCGAACGTGCCGCAGCCCGCATGTCGGCGATGGCTTCGTCCCAGCCGGGGATCGTCGCGACGCGGCGGACCTCGATCCACCCGCTAGCCGGCGCCGGGATCTTCGCGGCCAGATCGACCGCCTCGTCTATGTCCTTGCAGTCGAAGATGTAGAAGCCGCCGACGACCTCCTTCGTCTCGGCGAACGGGCCGTCGCTGCGGACGACCTGGCCATCACGGACACGTACGCGCACCGCGCCTGCTGTCGGTTCCAGGGCGTCGCAACCCACGTACGCGTCGCGTTCGATCGCCTCTCTCGTCACGGCGAGATGGGCATCCATGACGCCGGGTGCCGGTTCTCGCATGTCCGCTTCGGTCACGTAGATCAACATCATGTACTTCATGGCATGCTCCTTGTGCGCTGGGCCGCGGGCCGGTGCCCGCACAGTATGACGACGGCGCAACGTCCGGTGGATCGACACTTCGCCGCCGCATGGCGCCGGTTTCCTGAACTGCCGATCATCTTCACGTAAACGTGAGGGTTCGCTATCCTGTGCCGTCCCCCGAACCACCGGATGTAGAAAGACCCGGATCCATGTCCGCCCCGCCCTCTGCCGCCACACTCGCTGCCGGGCGGGGCATTCGGGGCTACGGCGCGCGGACGTTCTCTTCGCTGCGCATTCCCGACTTCCGGGTCCTCTGGCTCGGCAACGTGGGCACCATGCTCGGCCAGTGGGTGCAGTTCGCCGCACAGGGCTTCCTCGTCTACGACCTCAGCAACTCCCCGTTCCAGGTTGGAGCAGTCAGCTTCGCCCGGGGCATAGCCGCCGTCGCATTCTCTCCGTTCGCTGGCCTCATCACCGACCGGTTCAGCCGGCGGTCCGTCCTCATGGTCATGACCAGCCTCAGCGCCCTGATCGCCGTGACGCTCGCCGTGCTCATTGTCGCCGGCGTGATCGATGTCTGGATGCTCTACCCGATCGCGGTCGCCGAAGGCCTGACGGACGCCATCAACCAGCCCGCGCGTCAGGTGATGGTGTACGACGTCGTCGGCGAGGACGAGCTCGCCAACGCCGTCGCCATCAACTCGCTCGGCGGAAACACGATGCGCATCGTTGGCCCTGCCCTGGCGGGTGGGCTCATCGGCGTAGCCGGGATCGAGGCCGCCTTCATCCTGCAGGCCGTGGCCTACGGCGTCTCCGTCTTCTTCACCGCCCGCATCCGGGCTCGCGGCATGCCGACCTCCAGCTCCACGAACTCCGTGATGGCGAGCATGGCGGACGGTGTCGTGTATGCGCGGAAGAACCGCGATGTGCTCCTGCTGGTGGTGATGGCCGGATTGCCGTCGCTCCTCGTATATCCGTACGTCCAGTACATTCCCGTGTTTGCCGAGGACGTGCTCCACGTTGGCTCCGTTGGATTCGGCTTTCTCGCCTCGGCGGTAGGCTACGGCTCCGTCATCGGGGCCCTTCTCGCCGCCAACCTCACGCGCCTGACGAAACGCGGCCAGATCCTAGTCTGGACCACCTTCGTGTACATGTCGCTCGTCACGGCCTTCGCCCTGTCCGACATGTTTGTACTGTCCTTCGCGTTGCTCGTCGTCGCCGGGATCGCGAACTCCATCTACTTGATGTTCAACCAGGTCATGGTCCAGCTCGTCGTCGACGACGAATACCGCGGCCGCGTGATGTCGCTCTACGTCATGGCCAACGGCGTCACGCCCTTCAGTGCCCTGCTGATGGGCGTGCTCATCGACCTGTTCGGCCCCCAGGTCACCGTCGCCTGCTTCACCGGCCTCGCCGCCTCGATCGTGCTGGCCATAGGCATCACCAGCAAGCGCTTGCGCGAAATCTAGGACCGTCGCCCCCGGCGTTGTCCTGGTGACCGCGTCTCACACGCTCATCCGCTTCCACTTTCCGGAACGGAAGCGCCAGGTGATGAGCGCGGCGCGCGTCCAGTTCTCGGTCACCGCCGCCAACCACACGAACGGCACGCTGAGGCCCAACCAGAAGACCATCAGCGCCGCGATCGGTACGCGCACGCCCCACGCGCTGAACGTGAACGTCCCCAGCACGAAACGCACGTCGCCCGCTCCGCGCAACGCGCCCGAGAGCGATGCATGGACGGCCATCCCCGGAAGCGCGATCGCGAACACGCGGAGGAGCTTCGCTCCCGTATCCACGACCTCCGGATCGTCGACGAAGAGCCGCACGATGTACGGGGCCAGCGCGAACTGCACTGCCGCCATGACGCACAGGATGCTCATCGCGAAGAAGCGGACTCGTTTCGCGATCTCCTCAGCCCGGTCCGGTCGCCCAGCACCCAGGTTCTGCCCGACGAGGGCCGTAGCCGCCGTGCCCAGCGCGAATCCTGGCAAGATCGCCACCTCGAGCGAGCGCAGGGCGATCGAATGCGCGGCAATCTGCTGCGTGCCCAGATGCGCGACGATGGCCGTGTACACCAGGAAGGCGAGCATGAACTGGGCCTCCTCGAGTCCGACCGGCAGCCCGATACGCGCCAGTCTCGCGAACGATGACGCGGTCGTCCGCAACAGCCGTCGAGGATCGAGGCGGAGCGGCCCAGCGCCGCTGAAAAGCAGTGCGAGCGCCAGCAGTCCACCGCCGGCGCTGCCTGTCGCATACCCGATGCCCGACGCGCGAACGCCCAGGTCCGCCACGGCCCCGCTAATGAGGACGTACGTCACCAGCGCGTTGATCAGGTTCACCACCACGAGGATCGACATGGACATCCATGTGTTGCCCATGCCCCGGAGCGATCCGGCTGCCGCGTAGAAGACCATGATCATCGGGAGTCCCAGGGAGCCTGCCCGGAGGTACTCCACACCAAGCGGACGCACATCGCTGTCCGCGCCCATCGCGCGCATGAAGAACGGCGCCAGCGAGAAGATCGCGACGGTGCAAAACAGCCCCCAGGCCAGGCCTGCGAGGATGGCCGCGTGCAGCCCGGCCAGTACGCGAGACTCGTCGCCCGCTCCGACGTCGCGCGCGATCACCGCAGTCGAGCCGACGTCGATCGCCAGTGCCCCTGACAACGGGATCCAGAACAGCAGCCCGCTGATGCCCACCGCTGCCAGGCCGTTGGCCCCGATGTAGTGCCCGACGAGCACCGCATCGACGGCGCTCAGCACCGAGATCGACAAGCGTTCGAGGACGACGGGCCACGCCAGCTTCAGGATCGTGCGGTTCAGCCCGGCCTCGCCCAGGGCCACGGCCGGCACGTGAGTCAGCGGAAGCGCTTCCGCTTCAGTCGACAAGGGACCACCTCAAACGCCACAGCGTGGCGAGGCACAAGCGCGGTCGGAGCGTTCCGGCCAGCGTAGCACGGCCTTCTGGTGGCGATGGTGCGTGGTGTGCGTACCGAAGATCAGGGCTCGGGAGATGGCTCCGCAGTCGGCGTTTCCGTCGCCGCCGGTTCGGGCGTGTCCGTCGGCGGCGGTGGCGGAGTCGGCGGAAGCGCCGTATGCGTAGCCGTCGGCAGCGGCGGGATCGGCGTCGGTGACGGGACGTCCGTGGCGGTAGGCTCAGGGAGGGGCGTCTCCGTCGGTGTCGGCTCCGGCGTCTCCGTTTCGGGCGTGATGAACCACTCGGCCAGCGGCGGCGGCGGCGGCGTCTCAGTGGCCGTCGCCTCGGGGGCCGGAGGCGGCGGTGGGACCGCGTCCGGGTCGGCCTGCTCCAAGCCTCGCACCAGCGGCACGGCCTGCGGGTTGAACTCGCGTGACACGCGGTGCGGCGTCAGCTTGATCTTCTGTGGCTTGCCCGGGCCGAAGTTGGCCGACACGTACGAGACGCCGTAGCCCGGAACGCCGTCGTTGTCCGAAATGTCGTCGAACGCGACCGGCTGCGACTGCGTGAAGTACTTGCCCTCAACGTATGGCTGTACCTGGAAGTGCAGGTGCGGCCCCGGCCCGCCATCTACGTCCGAGCACGTTACGCCGGTCTCGCCCGAGATGCCGATCGGCTCGCCCGCCGACACCATCTGCCCCACCTCGACCTCGACCGAGTTCTGCGCCAGGTGCAGGTACAGGCTCGCCATCCCGTCGCCATGGTCGATGACCACGTAGTTCGCCGAACCCGCGAAGAACGCGCTGCAGCCGCCCGCGTTCGAGTCCTCGCGGGCCATGACGACCTTGCCGTCCCGGGCCGCAACGACCGTTTCGTAGTTCAGGTCAAAGTCGAACGCGTATGCCGCCAACCCGTTGTGCGTGAACGACGTGTCCTCGCCCTGCGTCACCGCGTGGATGTCGCCCCCCGCCCACGGCAGCAGGTAGCCTGGCGGCGCCGGGTACTGCGGCTCGGGCCTGGAATCTCCGCCAGGCAGGTTGATGGCTGGCGTGATCGCCGCGAGAAGCGAGAAAGCGACGGCGAAGGCGGATACGAGGAGCGACACAATCAACCTATCTCGGCGCGGGCTCGAAGCCGGCGGCCGCGATTCTCTCCCTACCTAACGCACGGTGACATACGCGGGGTTGCGCGTATTATCCCGTCATCGCGCGATCTTGTCGAGCACGTCAAGAAACCTGACCCATGTTCAGATTCGGTTACGGAGGCCCGAATTGACAGCTCCGAGCGCCCATTTCAACGCCAGGGCTCTCCCGAGAACCTGCGCGCTGAAACCCTCACTCGAGAATGCTCCCCGGCTCTGAGGCGCCCCTGCCACGGGGCATCGGCCCGCCCAGCCTTCCCGAATGTCTGAGGCGCCGGGCTCCGGCCTCAGGCCGGCGGCTTCGGCGGCAGGAACGTGCCGTCAGCCTCCCGCAGAATGGGCAGCACGGCGACGATGGCGTCTCGGTTCAGCGGCCCGTAGATGTGCGGATAGATGCCCGCTTCATCCTCATACCGGATGTCCGCCGTCACCGCCGCCTTCTCGATCGCCAGCACCACGAACATCCGCCGCTCGTCCCGGTAGTACCGGTTCGCCGTATCCGCCATGTTTTGTTCGCCGTCCGTGCAGTGGATGAACCCCTCATCGAGGAAGCCCGGGGGGACGTAGGGCGCCGAGGAATCGCAGTCGCGAAAGTACTCCGCCGCCACCAGGTGGTAGGTGATGCTCATGGCACTTCGACAGCCGCCAGCACGCGATGCACGATGTCCTCGGACGTCACGTTTTCGGCCTCGGCCTCGTACGTGACGACGATGCGGTGCCGCATCACGTCCATCGCCACCGTCTTCACGTCGTCCGGCTCCACGAAGCCGCGTCCGTTCACGAACGCGTGGGCGCGAGCCGCCTGCGCGAGATAGATGCTGGCCCGCGGCGATGCCCCATACTCGATCAGCGGCCGCAGCTCCTTCAGCCGATAGGACTCCGGATCTCGCGTCGCATACACCAGGTGAACGATGTAATCCCGCAGCCGTTCGTCCATGTGTACGTCGGCCAGCGCCGCCGATGCCGCCGTCACGGCGTCGGGGTTCGCCACGCGCGAGATATCGGGCTCGGCCCCGGGCACGACGAATCGGTCGAGGATCTGCTTCTCCTCGTCACGCGAGGGGTACGTGACGTGTACCTTCAGCATGAAGCGGTCGAGCTGCGCCTCGGGCAGCGGATACGTCCCCTCGTGCTCGATCGGGTTCTGCGTGGCCAGCACCATGAACGGATCCTGCAGCGGAAACGTCGTCCCGCCGATGCTCACCTGGCGCTCCTGCATCGCCTCCAGCAGCGCCGACTGCACCTTCGCCGGCGCGCGGTTGATCTCGTCCGCCAGCACGATGTTCGCGAAGATCGGCCCCTTGCGGACGTGAAACTGCCCGTCCTGCGGACTGTAGATCGTCGTGCCCGTCAGGTCAGCCGGCAGCAGGTCCGGCGTGAACTGGATCCGCACGTACGACGCGTCGATCGCGCGCGCCAGCGTGTGTACCGTCAGCGTCTTCGCCAGCCCCGGCACCCCCTCGATCAGGATGTGCCCTCGGCACAGCATCCCGATGAGCAGCCGCTCGACAAGCAGGTCCTGCCCGACGATGACCTTCGCGGCTTCGCGCTTGACCGCCTGGACGAACCCGGCCTGCGCGCGTACCCGCTCGTTGATGGCAGCGATGTCCGTAGCCAGCGAAGCCTCCGGTGCGCAACAGTCTCGAAACCGGCCCGTCCAGTCTAACCGTCATTCTGGTATGGAGCGCCTGACGCGGGAACATTCGCAGCGCCGGGGGCGTCTGAACCTATAGGCCGATTCGGGCCGTTCGGACGTGGAACGCGGACGCCCGCGGCTCGATACTGTAGGTAATGGGACTTCGACTGCTCGGGTTTGCCCTCCGGCACAAGGGCGTGGTCACGGCCACGCTCCTGGCGGGGCTGTTGATCAACCTCATGGTCATCGGTGGTACCGAGGCGCCCCGCGATCTGGATGATCTCAACCTCCCGGTCGCGGCGCAGTGCCACGGCGGAGGCCCCGGCTGCGCCGAGCAGCCGCTCATCCCGCCGCCGGCCGTCGGCCTACCTCGCTTCGACCCTCCAGCCCCCGTCTCGTTCGGCGCCCCGATCCTGATCGCGGCCCGTCCCGATGGTGACCTTTCTGAGACACCCCCGCGAGCTCCCGAGCGACCCCCTCTCTCCACGCTGGCCGCCTGAACCAGGCGACCGACAACTTGATCGAGTGTTAGCGCGCGAGCGCTGCCACTCGGCTGGCTTCGGTCGCCTCCAGAGGCAGTTTTCGGCGGTCGCCATCGCGGGCCGCCGGCCAGCGTGGAGGATTACATGACATCCGCAGTCAATGCGAAACGCAGTACGAATGCAGCGCGCGCCAGCACCAGTCGCCGCCGCAAGTCGATGTTCCGCTTCGGTGTGTTCGGTCTCGCGGCCGTCGCCGTCGTCGGCGCGCTCGTCGCGGTCCAGGTGTTCGGTAGCGGGGGAGGCGCCGTTGTCGAGCCGCCCATCGGCGAGGGGCGTGTCCTCGGCGACGCGGACGCCCCCGTCACGATCGTCGAGTACGCCGACTTCCAGTGCCCCGTCTGCAAGCGCGCCGCCACCGACCTCATCCCGCAGATCGAGGAAGAGTACGTCAGCGCGGGCCAGGTGAAGATCGAGTTCCGGCACTACCCCTTCCTGGGGCAAGAGTCGTGGGATGCCGCCCAGGCCGCCGCGGCCGCCGAGGAGCAGGGCAAGTTCTGGGAGTACTACGCCGCCCTCTTCAACGCCCAGGGGCGGGAGAACTCCGGCGCCTTCAGCTATGAAACGCTGCTCCAACTGGCGGAGGACATCGGCCTGGACGTCGACCGGTTTGACGCGACGCTGTCGAGCAACGCGAACCTGGAGGTCATCCAGGCCGACGCGGACGCCGCCCGCGAGAAAGGCGTGAACTCCACGCCGACCTTCTTCGTCAACGGTGCCAAGATCGTCGGCGCCCAGGACGTCGGCAAGTTCCGCGACGCCATCGATAAGGCCTTGGCCGACGCACAGGAGGCCGCGCAATGACGGCGTCCACGCTCGCGATCGAGAATCGTCACCCCCTCTCCCGCGGTGGGAGAGGGGGGGTCGCCGCCGCGCTCTCGCTGGCCGCCATTGCATTGGCGTTCGTCGGGCTCGGCGTCGCGGCTTACCTGACGGTCGTACACTACGCCCACCAGCCCATCGCGTGCAACGGCATCGGCGACTGCGAGTACGTGAACAGCAGCAAGTACGCCGAGGTCGCCGGCGTCCCCGTCGCGCTCATGGGCGCCCTCGCCTATGCAACGATGGCCACTATCGTCGCCCTGGCGTGGCTACGCCGCGACGCGATGCTGCTGCTCCTGGCCTGGACCATCGCCGCCGCCTCCTTCGCGTTCTCTGCGTATCTGACGTACATCGAACTTTGGGTGCTGGACGCCATCTGCGTCTACTGCGTCATTTCGGCGAGCGTGATGACGGCGCTGTTCGGCGTGCTGTCAGCGCTCGCCTGGGTGCACCGTGACGAGATCACAGGCGCCGACGACTTCGCAGCTCCGTAGTGCGGATCGGCGGCCCCTTAGCGCGCGGGCTCTTTCAGCCCGCGCAGTGTTGGTTGCGGGCGATGGCGTCGTGAGCGGCGGCGCACCAGGAGCAGCAGTGCGAACGCCGTGGCCGCCGCGATCGCGATGAGGGTCGCGTGTCCCTGGAACCAGCCGCGCCCTTCTACAGCCTCCGCCTCTACGATCGGGTGTGGAGGAGGCGCCTGCGTCGCCGTCGCCCCGACGGCCGCGGCCGTGTCCTCCCACGCCCGCAACACCCGCGGCGACGGCGCCGGCATCTCCTGCGTCGCGATCGCCGGCCGCACGAACTCGTCGCGCGGCGCGGCCTCGTACGCCGCGGCGGAGCTGGCTGACGCGCCGTTCACAAGAGCCGCGTCGATGACGACGGCCCCCGCCCCGCCCGTGAGCGCGGCGTTGCAGGGCTGGCGCAGCGTGTGCTGCTGGTCGCAGTCGGAGTGGTGCTCCATGGCCATCGCTCCAGTCTACAGACCCGTCGGGGCTGAACGGCACTTCCGCACAACGCGCCCAACGCTAGCATGTCACGCATGAAATACGATGTCATCGTCATCGGCGCCGGCGCTTCCGGGGCCACCATCGCCGCCCGCGTCTCTGAGGATCCCCGCCGCTCCGTCCTGCTGCTGGACGCGGGTCCCTACTACCCCACGACCGAGCAGATGCCCGACGATCTCCTGAACGGGCACAACAACGCCTACGCACCGCACAACTGGGACTACATGGCCGAGGCCAACAACACCGGCCACCAGTTCGCCCTCCCGGCCGGGAAGGTGGTGGGCGGCTCCTCCGCCATCAACACGGCCATCGCCCTCCGCGGTGCGCCGGAGGACTACGACGAATGGACAGAGCTGGGCGGCGCCGACTGGTCGTGGGAGAAGGTCCTCCCGTACTTCCGCAAGCTGGAGAACGACCAGGACTTCGACGACGACTTCCACGGCCGCAACGGCCCCATCCCCATCCGGCGCTACCGCGACGATGAGCTCGCGCCGGTGCAGCTCGCCTTCATGAAGGCGATGCGCGACCTCGGCTTTCCCGAGACGAAGGACAACAACGACCCGCAGTCGACCGGCCTGTCGCACCACCCGATGAACAAGCAGGGCCGCCTGCGCATGAGCGTCGCCATCTGCTACCTGGAGCCGGCGCGGCACCGCCTGAACCTCACCATTCGCGGCGACTGCCTGATCCGCCGCGTGCTGACCGATGGGACGCGCGCGACCGGCGTCGAGGTCGAGAGCGGCCGCGCGGTGCAGGTCGTCGAGGGTGAGCGCATCATCCTCGCCGGCGGCGCCATCGGCTCGCCCGCGGTCTTGCTCCGCTCCGGCATCGGCCCCGAG
>DATECV010000063.1:0-6947 GCA_035286725.1 Dehalococcoidia bacterium
GATGTCCGCGATGTGGTGCTTGCCGCAGGCGTGGACGCAGCCCGAGATGTGGATGCGCGTCCCCTCCGGCACGTACACGCCCCGCTGTTCCAGCTCCTTTGCCAGCTCCACCGCCCGCGACTTCGTGTCGATGAGCGAGTAATGGCAGTAGTCGATGCCCGTGCAGGCAACCAGGTTGCGCCAGACCGGCGCCGGGATCGGCCGCAGCTCCCGCAGCAGCGGCTCCGCCAACAGGCGCTTCAGGTTGTCTTCCTGCACGTTCGGGATGATGACGTTTTGCCCGATGGTGAGTCGCAGTTCGCCGTCCCCGTCACGTGTGGCCAATCGCGCCAGCCGCTCGAGCTGGGTGGCCGTCAGCCGCCCCACCGGCACGTGGAGTCCGACGTAGTGCAATCCGGACTCGCGCTGGCGGTGGACGCCCAGGTGATCGCCGTCGAAGCGGCGCCGTGCGTCATCCCCCGGGCCCAGCAGGGGCCCGCCCATCTCCGCTTCGACGGCCTCGCGAAATCGCGCCTCGCCCCACTGCCCGATGAGCCACTTGAGCCGCGCCTTCGTGCGCTGCTCGCGCGGGCCGTGGTCGCGAAACACCCGCAGTACCGCCTGGAACAGCGGGACGACCTCGGCCGGGCGGACAAAGACCTCCAGCGGCGTCGCGAGGCGCGGGCTCGTCCCCCCCAGCGCTCCGCCGGCCAGCACGTTGAACCCCACCGTCGGCCGCCCGGCGACGTTGCGCGTGGCCGGCACGAAGGCGAGGTCCTGCGATTGCGCCTGTCCACAGTCCTCCCGGCAGCCGGTGATCGAAACGTTGAACTTGCGCGGCAAGTTGCTGTACTCGCGATTCCCCAGGTGCGCGCGCCCCAACGCCGCCACGATCGGCCGCGTGTCGATGATCTCGTCCGTATCCAGGCCCGCCAGCGGGCAGGAGACGTAGTTCCGCACGTTGTCCATGCCCGACTGCAGCGACGTCATCCCCACTGCCTCCAGCCGCCGCCACACTTCCGGGATGATCTCCAGCGTCAGCCAGCGCAACTGCAGGTTCTGCCGCGTCGTGACATCGACCATGTCGCGCCCGAACTCGTGCGCGATCCCGGCGATCGTCGTCGTCTGCTCCCCCGTCAGCCGTCCGCCGGGCGTGCGCAGCCGCATCATGAAGAAGCCCGGCGTCTGCTGGCGGTGAAAGACGCCGTACCACTTCATCCGAACCAGGTCGTCGTCCGGGATCTCGCTCACGGGCGTCGATTCGGCCGCGTACCTCCGGATATCCGGGAGCACGTCGAGCCCGTCCTTCGCCTGCTTCAGCACTTCGATCTTGTTCGCCACGCGCAACTCCTCGCTGCGCTCAGGCTACGGGCGCATCGAGAAGGCACAGGTGATCGCGGCGTGAACTCAGCGTTACCTACAGGTTTCGTGAGAGAACGCCGGCACGAACCACGCGCCGGAACGCGGATCCGTCAAGAAACGGACGCCCGCCGGCTTCAGGTGCGGAAGAACTGTGCTGGATGAGGAAGTGGTACGCCCGGAGGGATTCGAACCCCCGACCCTCGGTTCCGAAGACCGATGCTCTATCCGCTGAGCTACGGGCGCGTGCCTGGAGTGTACCAATGCCGGCTGGCTCGCCGGCGGACGCTATCGCTCGTCGCGCACCTGCACGTCGATCTGCGTGTAGCTGTCGTCGAGCGGGAACACGCCCACCGTGATCTCACCGGTCAGCGTCAGTTCCTCGTCCGAAAAGCGGATCGCCTGCGCGTCCTCCAGCGTCGAGGCGCCAGGAACGCCGTCCTCCACGGCCAGATCGGCGTCGCCGAACAGGTCGCGGAGCGCGTCGAGCACGTCGTCGGCGCCGTCTTTCGTGATGTATGTCACCGCGAACGACTTCGAGCCGGGCTCCTTCTGGTACGCCGACTCGATCAGCAGCGACCCCTCGTACACCGGCACCTCGCCCGGGAACTCCGGCGGCGTCGAGCGCGCGGCGGCAGGCTCGAACGGGTCCGGCGTCCGGTCTTCCGCTCCCGACGCCTGCTGGATGCTCGTGACGATCGTCGTGCGCTTGCCGTCCTTCGACGCCGTGATCAGTACGAGCCCCGTGAGGTCGGGGTCCCCGGTGTTGCGGTACTGGTAGAACGTTGTGTCACGTCCGTCCTGGCCGACCTCGATCTGCCACGGGTCCGCATCGAACCTGGCTTTCAGGTCCGCCGCCACCGTATCGCGCGCCTCGCCCACGTCCTGTACCACGATGTAGCCGACGCCCGGTTCCTGGATCTGCGCCACCGAGGCGACGACCTCCGCGCCGTCGTAGGAGGGGATGCCGTCCGGATACCCGGGAGGAAACTGGCCCTCGTAGCGCAGCGTGATGGTCCCCTCGTTGCCCGCCGTGAAGGCGTGCAGGATGTTCGTCGTGTCCACGTGTACGCGGCTGGCGCCGCCCCCGTCGCCGCCGGCAAGGAACCAGACCAGGGCACCCACGATGATGGCGGGCACGATCGCGGCGAGCGCGAGGGCCCAGACGGGCACACCATGGCGCGGGCGCGGGAACGAGGCGGTGTCGGCGGCCGAAGTCTCCGCGTCGTCGTCGACCAGCTCGTACGCGTACCCGCCCGGCGTGACCGACACCCCGGGTTCGCCCGTCGCGGGCGCGTCCTCTGGTTGAGCCGGGGTGGCTTCTTCGTCTGGCACCGGGGATCCTTTCGAAAGGAGGGGGAATGGGGTGGACGGAGGGATTTGAACCCTCGATCTCCAGGGCCACAACCTGGCGCCTTAACCGCTAGGCCACGCCCACCACGCGAAGGAGGAGCGGCGAAAAAAACGCCCTGCGCTGTTGGGTCGCAGAGCCTCAGATGCGCCGTCCGAACCTGTCGAAGTCTAACAGCGCGCGCTGAATCGCTGCAAGCCGCTCAGCGCCCCGTTGATCCGTGCCCGCCCGCCCCTCGGGGCGTCTCCGTCAGCTCCGAGACCTCGACGGACACGACCTCCGCCAGCGGCGCCACCACGAGCTGGGCGATCCGGTCGCCGTCGTGCAGCTCGTAGGGCGCCCGGCCGCCGAACGTC
The DNA here is from genome assembly GCA_035286725.1 of Dehalococcoidia bacterium. Lineage (GTDB taxonomy): Bacteria > Chloroflexota > Dehalococcoidia > DSTF01 > JACRBR01 > JACRBR01. The sequence continues at coordinate 3,046 of DATECV010000063.1, forward strand.
CACATCGTGACCAGCAACTCGCCCCGGTAGTCCGCATCGATCGTCCCGAACGCCACGCCCACGCCTTTCGCCGAGAGGCCGGACCGGGGCCGGACCTGTACGTCAAACCCGTAGGGGAATTCGATGGCGATGCCGCAGGGAACCATCCGAGGCGTCTCAGTGAGGACTACCGCTTCATCGAGACATGCGTAAAGATCGAAGCCAGTTGCCTCCGGCGTGGCACGGACGGGGAGCCGCGCCTGGGGGTGTAGCCGCCGCACCAGTAGTTCGATACTCATTCCGGCGCAGCCTAGCAGCGCGTGGCCCGTTGATCTACGCGGGGCGTGGCCACAGAATGCCCCCGACAGGGCGGCGCCAGGGACACGGAGGTCCTCAGCTTGAGAGTCGTCGCCGGCCTCGTTGTCGTGCTGGCCGCAGCCGCGGTTGCCGGCGTCGCCATCTACCTCTACTCCGACGGTGAAGCTGACGCGGGCGGTCTGGACATTCGCCTCACGCCGACCGTGCGCGTGACGAAGACAGCCGCCACCACGCCCGCCGCCGGCGCGACGCCCACGCCCGGGACGAAGCCTGTCCCCTGGAGCTACCCGGCTGCCGCTGGGCCCGGCCTGATGTCGGCCGAGTGCAACGGCAAGGGCGCGAACTCCGTGAAGGTCTTCCTGCTCTGGAACTCCTCCGGGGCTGGCGTCCAGTACCTCGATTTCAGCGTGCTCAACAATGGCTTCGCGCCCGGGACGTTCCTCAGCTTCGGGCCGTTGGGCAAGGACGCGTGGGGCTTCGCGATCGATGGTGTGCGTCAGGACACGACGCACGTCGCGCGCGTCAACACCTGGACCGGGACCGCATGGGCGCCCGGCTACCCGCTGCAGTTCCGCACGCCGATCTGCGACGCGACAGTCGTCGAGCCCGCGCCGAAACCCGACATGCTGGCCCTCCGCGATCGCCTGGGAGGCACGATCTACTCCAGCGGCATCAATGCCGCCGTCGCGATCACCGATCTGCAGACGGGCGAGACCATCGACGTGAACGGGACCGACCCGCGCCTGCCCGGTTGCACGCTGAACCTCTTCGTGATCATGTCGGTCGTGCAAGAGTTGCAGGCCGGCACCGTCGCCGAGCCGCTGGCCGGCGATCTCATCGCCCAGACCATCAACCGCTCCGACCCCATCCTCGCCCGGCGCATGCTCCGCGACTGGGTGGGCGACGACAACCTGTACCGCGGCCTCGACCGCATGAACGTCTTCCTCCAGGCACTGGGCATGACCAGCACGTACATGGACCACCCGCCCGCCTTCCCCGAGGAGTCGTTGCACAACGACGCCAGCTTCAACAACAGCACCACGGCGCGTGACGTCAATAAGGCGCTGAAGACGCTCTGGGATGGCGGCGTCGTTTCCCCTCAGTGGCGCGACTACCTCCTGCAGAAGATGACGCTCGTGAAGCCCGGGCTGCAGTACATCATCGGCAGCGCCGGCTACGGAGCCACGCGCTCGCACAAGAACGGCTTCCTCTACGAGCAGGGCTGGGCCGACGACGACATCGGTATCGTCTGGTTCGAGCGCGGCGGCAAGCGCTACGGCTACGCCATCTCCTTCTACTCCCAGTACCTGCGCGGCAAGTACGATGCCATCCCCCTTGCCCAGGACGTTGTCTCGATAGCCTACGCCTGGTTCGCCGCCCGCTACGGCGCCCCCTGACCCGGCCGGCCGGCCCGGGCGCAATGCACCCGGCGTATCGCACGCACGCCGGTGCGCGATCTAGACTGTACCCATGCCGGAGCGCGACGAAGTCCAGATCGCACGCTGGGACGCCATTCGTGGACGCGTTGGCGATGGCCTCCGCCAGATGCGGGGCCACGGCCGCTCGCAGGCGCAGCTCGCCTATGAGATGGACGAGCTCGGCTTTCACGTCAGCCAGAGCATGGTCTCACGCTACGAGCAGGGCCAGGGCGAAGTACCTCTCTCCCTCGAGCGCATGGTCGGCTGGGCCCTGTGCTGCGACGCGCTGAGCACCGGACACCTGCGTGAGCTGCTGGAGCTGGGTGGCTACTCGCTCCCCTGGACCGTCGGCGATATGAAGCAGTTCGATCTGCTGTTGCGTAAGTTCCGGGCGATGTCCCGCGCAGACCAGATGGTCCTCCGCCGGCGAATGTTGTGGCACCTCCTCGGTGTGCAGCCGCTCTCCGGAGCACCGATAGCGGAGCGTGTGACGTGACGGCAAACGTGTTCGAGCTCGACGACACCCGCCGGCAGATCCGCGACCGGCTCCGCGCGATGCCCCACGACGGCGACCCCCGCGCGGGCGTGCGGCGCATGCGCGCGCTGCTCGAGGAGATGGGCGTCAAATGTGACGACACCGCCGAGCTGGAGGACGCCGACGCCATCCTGCTGACCTCCGGCCGTGGCATGGAGGCGCTCGTCGCGTACCGGCTGAATGACGGCCAGCGCCACCAGGCCTACTCGCGCATCGTCGCCCGCCTCATCATCGGCCAGATGCACGAGCCGATGGACGCGAAGATCGAATACCAGTCGAAGCACTTCACGATCTCCCGCCAGGAGAAAGAAGAGGATGCCGCCGTCGCGAAGTTCGCGATCGCGCTCGCCGGGGGAAATCTGGATCTCGCCCCGCGTCCGCTCTACGAGGACGTGCCGAAGCTGACCCTCGCCTTCACGCCGCGCTCCGCCGCCCGCTCGACACTGGGCGGCATGCACCTGTGGTCCGACTACTGGTACCGCCGCAGCACGATGTACCGCTGGTGGCGCTCCCGCAGGGACGTCTCCTCGGCCATCAAGCGCGTCTGCGTCATGCTAAACCCGCGCCACCCGGCCGCCGCCTGACCGGACCCTGTAGGGGCGCAGCCTGCTGCGCCCTAATCAGAACACTTGATCATCGCTCCTCTCCTGTCAGTTTGTGGCAGCATGCTCGGCTGTGGGGCGCCTGCGCTGGTCCCACGCCGGCCGCGTGCCGTGGTATACAACAGACATACGCGTCATCAACTGCGTCTGTGGCGCCCGCGTCGAGGCGGCCGACCGCGACGACATCGTCGTGGCGATGATGCGCCACTCCGACACCGCCCATCCCGAGATGAACTTCACCGAGGAACAGATCCGCTCCCGCTCGGCTGTTTCCTGGCGAGCTGTCGGAGTTCGCCTTCGCCCCGTTCCCAACATCGGTCGTGGTTCGGAGAGGGCGCCGGCTCAGGGTGGCTATCTCCGGACATGACACGAACTTCGCTCGGCTGCCACAGGAGGGGGCGCCCGTCGTCACCATCGAGCGCAGCCGCCATCGTCCCTCCCATATCTTGCTCCCAGTTCGCAAGATCCCGGTACTGTCTACGTGATGCAGCCAGAGCGGTGGCTCACCGTGGACTACACGAAGCTTTCCCCAGAGAGCTAGCAACAGTGCCGCACGACTGTTCGCGGTGGGGGAGCAAAGCTGATGGAGCCACGCATCTAGTACGCCAAGACGAAGGACGGTGTGAGGTAGGCTGGGCAAGAAGGAGGCCATGACGATGGGAGTGCTAGGCGAACGAAGAACTGAAATTCAGGCGCGCCTCGATGAGGTCGCAGCGAAGCACGGAATCCCAGGCATGGCGGTGGGTCTTCTCAGCGGGGAGGAGACCCTGGAAGCGGCAACCGGCGTGGTCAACATCGACACGGGTGTGGAGGCCACTCCCGACGCCGTCTTTAACATCGGTTCAGTCACCAAGATGTATACCGCCACCCTGGTGATGCAGCTGGTTGCGCGAGGACTCGTCGACTTGAGTGCTCCGATCACGACGTACTTGCCCGAGTTGAGGATGGAGGAGACGGCGGACATCAGCGACATCACAGTCCTTCATCTTCTGACCCACACCAGCGGCATCGAAGGCGACTGCTTCTTCGACACTGGCCGCGGGGACGACG
>DATECV010000064.1:0-2369 GCA_035286725.1 Dehalococcoidia bacterium
AGGTTGGCCGAGGTGACCCGTTATCAAGGTCGCACCGAGAACGTATGCAGGATGTATGAAACTCGTCGGATTGCGTCCGGGTTCGGCTGTGCGCCGATACCTCGTCGCTCCCGCCAGGTTGCGTGGGAGCGCTCGCCTTGCCCTTCCGGCCGAGGCGCGGCTACGCTTCGTCGATGCGTCGAGGGGCGCCACGCCGGACGCCCGGCGTCCGGCGTTGACTGCGACGGGAAGAGCCTCGTGAACTCCGGCACGCTGGCGTTCACGGCTGCGGACGGTGTGCGTTCGTTTGAACTGCGGTTCCCGGCGGCCGGAAAGTTCGACTATCTCTCTTCCGGCCTCAGGCGGTCATCGCAACAGCCTCGGCGAACTTCTCGGAGGGTGACATCCAGCCGAGGGTTTGTCGAGGACGTCCGTTGAGCTCGGCAGCGACGGCGTCGAGTCGTTGCTGGGTGATCTCCGCCAGGCTGGTGTACTTGGGGAAGTACTGACGGAGCAGGCCGTTGGTGTTTTCGTTGGAGCCGCGCTGCCAGGGGCTGCGGGGGTCGCAGAAGTAGATCTGCAACCCGGTTTCCACGGTGAAGCGCGCATGCTGCGCCATCTCCTTGCCCTGGTCCCACGTGAGGGAGCGCCACAGTTGGCGGGGCAGGGTGACGATGCGTCGCGCCAGTGCCGCGAGCACCTGCTCGGAGCTGCGGCCGCGTGGCAGTCGGATCAGGATGACGAAGCGGCTGCTGCGTTCGACCAACGTTACGATCGCGCTCCCGCCGCTCCCGAGCAGCAGGTCGCCCTCCCAGTGGCCGGGCACGGCGCGGTCGGCGGCCTCCGCAGGCCGCTCGCTGATGTGTACAGGGTCCCGCAGCTTCCCACTGCCGTGGTGGTAGGGGCGGGTCGCGCGTGGGCGGCGCAGCGCGCGGCGCGTGCGCAAGTACCTGGTCAACTCCCGCTTCAGCTCGCCCCGCGACTGCACGAACAGCGAGGTGTAGATCGTCTCGTGCGACACCTGGAGCTCCGGGTCATCGCCGTGCTCGCGACGCAGCCAACCGGCGATCTGCTGAGGCGCCCAGCGTAGCCTGAGCTTGGCCGCCACCATCGCACGCAGTTGCGGGTGGGTGGCCAGCTTCCCCGGCTTCGGCCGGCGAGCCGTTCGCCAGGCTGCCTCGTCCGCTGCAGACGCGCGGTATCGCAACCGCCCACCGTGGCCGGCGATCTCGCGGGACACGGTCGACGGGGATCGCCCGAGGCGACGTGCGATCGCCCGGCACGACTCCTGGGCGACCACCCCACGGGAGATCTCCTCGCGCTCCGCCATCGACAGGTGCAGCGCCGACCGCGTCCGCACGACTGGCGGTCGTCCGCCGGTCGATGCCACGAACAGCCACACCGTCTTTCCCGCCCGACCCAACGCCCGATGAATCGAACGCAGCGACGCACCTCTTTGGTAGCGCCGCCAGATCTCCGCCTTCTCCTCCTCCGTCAGCATCGACCGAACCATCACTCACACCTCCATCCTCACGAGCAGTCTCAGCTCGTTCGATGAGGTGTTGCGATAACTCCCTGAGACCACCCGCGATCGTGTATGGCACTGGCGGTCCCGGCCCGAAGGGAAGACCCGTGGCAATGCCCCGGCACGACTTCCCGGGCCTTCGACGACTCGACGTCCGGCTGCGGGAGTGCAGTGCGGCTTGACGAGGCGGACACGGCGCTCCGTTGCCTCAAGGCCGGCGAAGTTGCCGGGACGTTCAGCCTCGTCCAGTAGCAGCTGCGGAACTACGCGCCCAGGAACGCCTCGATCGTTGCTGCGAGGGCCGCTGGCTGATCGGCGCCCACCTGGTGCGCGGCGCCGGGGATCAGCTCGACGCGGGCGCCGGGGAGCAACGCGCGGAAGTCTTCGGCGTAGGCCGGCGGCGCGAAGCCGTCCTGCGTCCCCCAGACGATGAGCGTGGGAGCGGTCACCCGGTGGATACGCCGCGCGAGGCCCTTGTTCGGCAGCGGCCAGAGGTACTTCGCAGCCGTAGCCAGCGAGCGGTTGCGCTCGAGGTAGTACTCGATCACGGCATGGCCCTCGGGGTTGTCGGCGCCGCCCTCGGGCAGCCGCGCGTTGGCGCCGGCGGCCATGCGCTGGGCCGCCTCAAGGTCCTGGTTCGCGTACATCGCGCGGGCCAGTTCGGGCGGGCTGGCGGCGAAGTAGTCCATCACCGGGTGCGCGTCGTTCCAGAGCCCGAGCGGCGCCACCAGCACGAGGCGGGTGAAGCGCGCAGGCTGCACCGCCGCCAACTCCGCGGCGATCATCGCGCCGAACGAGTGACCGACCAGCGCGACGCTATCGATAGCGAGGGCGTCCAGCAGGTCGAGGTAGAAGTAAAGGAGGT
>DATECV010000065.1:0-9101 GCA_035286725.1 Dehalococcoidia bacterium
CCGACGCCGGTCGCGCTGTATGCTCGTTGCGGGAGCCAGCCGAAGGGTCGGGCCCGCGCGAGCGGTCGTCAAGGTGCATGGAATCTGCGGCTGGCCGGTTGTGGCGGTCTTCCTCTTGACATTACGTCAGGGGGAACTATGATCGCGCCAATACACGCGTTCGAGGGCGACCACAATGGCCACGAGCATCGGCGACTATGAGGTGTACGAGGAGCTGGGCCGCGGCGGCATGGCCGTCGTCTCCCGCGCCCTCGATACCCACACAGGGCAGATCGTCGCCCTGAAGGTCCTGCGCGGCGCCGCCGCCGATGAGCCCGACGCGCTCGCCCGCCTGCGTCGCGAGGGTCGCACGGCCAACCAGCTCAACCACTCCAACATCGTCCGCGTGTTCGATTTCGGCGAGACGGACGGCCAGCTCTACATTGCGATGGAGTACGTCGCCGGCGAGACGCTCGCCCGGCGCCTCGCCCGAGAGTTTCAGGTCACCGAGGCCGAAACGCAGCGCGTCGCCCTCGCCGTGGCCCGCGCGCTCGATGCGGCGTACCAGCACGGCGTCGTCCACCGCGATATCAAGCCCGCGAACGTCCTCCTCGGCAAGAACGGCGACGTGAAGGTTTCCGACCTCGGTCTGGCCGGCGCCATCGGCACCCGGACGGTCACGCGTCGCGGGTCTATCGTCGGCACGCTCGCGTACATGTCGCCGGAGGTGCTCGACGGCAAGGACGAGAACATCCGCCGCGACCTCTACGCCCTGGGCGTGATGATGTACGAGATGCTGACGGGGCTGACGCCCTTCGAGGCGAAGTCCGAGTCGCAGATGCTGAAGAAGAAGCTCACGGAGCGCCCGGACATGCGCCCGCTCCGCCGCGCGTCGGAGAAGCTGGCGCCCGTTATCGAGCGGCTCCTTCGCTCCCGGCCGGAGGAGCGCTTCCCGACGCCCACCGCATTGATCGAGGTGCTGGAGGGTGTGACGGATCTGGAGCAGGCGCACCTTCCCGACATCTCGGTGCCAATCACCGGACGGCTGCGCGAAACCGCGGTTCACGGACTGACGACCATCACGCGCATGCCGCGCCGGTACAAGCTCGGCGCCGCCGGCATCGCCGCCGCGGCGGGCATTGGCGTGGCGACGCTTGCCCTGACCGGCGCCTTCGGCGGATCCGGCTCGGTCTCCCATCCGCTCTTCTCATCTGGCCCCGGTTGGACGGCCTACAGCGTCACCAGGGGCGTCGACGGCGCGATCGGGAGAGAGCCCGTCGTCCTCGAAGAGGACGATGAGGCGCCACCGCCAGCCGAGGTCCAGCCGGTGCTCGGCACCGAGCTGGGTCCGGCCCAGGTGGTGTGTCTCCGCGACGATTTCCCCTGGTACTGCCCCGAAGACGCCGTCGTGTATGCCCGGGACTTCAAGGGAGGCTGGGAGATCCCCCGTTCGGTTATCCCGGATGCGCGCTGGATCTGGATTCCTGGCGTCGACCCATCGGCCTCAGGCGACGGCGCGTCGTACGTATTCACCACGTCGTTCGAGCTCAAGAAGACGCCGGCCCTCTCGCGTATCGCGTTCGCGGCAGACAACAAGGCCTGGCTCTGGGTGAACGGCGAGTATGTCACCAGCGTCGAGGGCGCGAACACGATTACCTTCTTCGACTTGAGCTGGGCGCTGCGGTTCGGCACCAACCGGATCGTCGTCCTCGTCGAGAACGAGGCCAACCCGCCCTGCGACGAAACGCCCTGTCCCTACCGGATCAACGCCGCGGGTCTCGTCCTCCAGGGCCCCCTCGACTGGGAATAAGCACGCCGCTTTCTACTCGTCGTCGCGGCCCACGCCGAAATAGCCCGCGTCCGGGTGATGGAACACCATCGCTGACACCGACGCCTCCGGCTCCATCATGAAGCCTTCCGTGAGGTTGATGCCTTGTTCCTCCGGCCGCAGGAGGCGGAACAGCTTCGCCTGCTGCTCCAGATCGGGGCACGCCGGGTATCCGAACGAGTAGCGCCTGCCGCGATAGTGCGCCTGGAAGAGTTCCTTCTTCGCCACGTCCGGCGCGTCCGGGAAGCCCCAGATCGCGCGAAGCCGGCTGTGGAGCCACTCGGCTGATGCCTCGGCCGTCTCCAGCGCCAGCGCCTGCAGCGCGTACGACCGCACATACTGCCCCGCGGCCTTCGCGGCATCGGCCAGCGTGTTGATCCCCGCCCCTGCCGTCGTCGCGAAGAGCGCGACGTGATCCCGGCGGATCTCCCGGCCGTCCCGCACCGGGGCCAGCACGAGGTCGCTCAAGCACACGCCGTCGGCTTTGCGCTGCCGCGGGAAGACCAGTGTCTCGACGGGCGCGATGCCGCCCGGCTCGAAGAGATGGATCTTATTTCCATCGGCCTCTGCCTCGAAGCACTGCCAGACCGCGCGGACGAACATACCTCCGGCCCGGCACTCCGCTTTCACCTCCTGTACGCGCGACTCCAGGTCCTTCGCCTTCACGTCGCCGCGTTCGAGGGCCTCGGTGAATCGCCCCTTGAATCCCAGGTGCTTGCCGTACAGCATCTGCGGGTTCACGTACGCCCAGATCGTGTCCAGGCTCGCCCGCTCCGAGAAGGCAGGCGCTCCCGGCCAGACAACCGTCTTCGGCACACCCGTGATCTCCAGGCTGTGGCGGTCCCCATCCGGCACAGGCGGGATCGGCACGTCGAGAGAGATCGTCGAGCTCCGCGTCTCCGTCTCGGGTGGCAGGTCGACGTCCGGCCCCCGTCGCGGCCCGCGCGACTCGCGCTCCAGTAGCTCCGCCTCCAGTTGGGTACGCAGTTCCGGGTCCATCAGCCTGTTCAGCGTGTCCAGCCCGTTCATCGCGTCGTTGCAGTACACGACTGTGCCCTCGTACGACGGCGCGATCCGCCCGCGGGTGAACCTGTCCGAGAGCGCGGCGCCGCCCACGAGCAGCGGCAGGTCGACGCCCGCGTTGCGCAGATCCGCGGCCGTCACGACCATCTGTTGGGCCGATTTCACCAGCAGGCCCGAGAGGCCGATGGCGTCCGGGTTGTGCTGCTGGACGGCCTCGATGAGCTGCTCCGGCGGCACCTTGATCCCCAGGTTCACGACGTTGTAGCCGTTGTTCGAGAGGATGATGTCGACCAGGTTCTTGCCGATGTCGTGGACGTCGCCCTTCACCGTCGCGAGGATCACTCGTCCTCGCGTCGATGACTGGTCCTTCTCCATGAACTGCTCAAGGTGCGAGACGGCGGCCTTCATCGCCTCCGCGCTCTGGAGGACCTCTGCGACGATCAACTCGTTGGCGTTGAACAGCCGGCCGACCTCGTCCATGCCCTTCATGAGCGGGCCATTGATGATGTCCAGCGGTGCGGTTTCCTTGCGTTTCAGTTCCAGGTCGGCCACCAGGCCGTCCTTCGTGCCTTCGAGGATGTAGTTCGCCAGCCGCTCGTCCAGCGGCAGCGATGCCACGTCCTTCTTGGTACGCGAAGAGGCCCCGCGGAAGTGGGCGGCGAACGCCGCCACCGGGTCATCGCCTCGATTCCACAGGAGATCTTCCGCCAGTTGGCGCTCCTCCACCGGGATCGAGGCGTAGCGCTCCAGCTTCTCCGGCTGCACGATGGCGAGGTCGAGTCCCGCCTTCGTGCAGTGGTAAAGAAACACGGAGTTCAGCACTTCGCGGCCGGCCTCCGGCAGCCCGAACGACACATTGCTGATCCCGAGGATCGTCTTCGCGTCCGGCAGCGCCCCCTTGATCAGCCGGATGCCTTCGATCGTCTCGACTGCGCTGCCAAGGTAGTTCTGGTCGCCCGTTGCGCACGGGAACACCAGGGGGTCGAAGACGATGTCGCCGGGCCGGATGCCGAAGTCCTCGGTGAGCAGCTTCCAGGAGCGGAGGGCGATCTCGAGCTTCCGCTCGCGCGTGATCGCCTGCGCTTGCGCTTTGTCCTCGTCGATGCAACCCACGATGAGAGCCGCGCCGTATTTTTGCGCAATGGGCACGACACGCTCGAACTTCTCGAGCCCGTCCTCCAGGTTGATCGAGTTGATGATGGACTTGCCCTGGCAGTACTGCAGCGAGCGCTCGACAGACTCCGGATCCGTGGTGTCGACCATGACCGGAACGCGGATCTTCTTGATCAGCAGCTCGTAGAAGCGGTCGATGTCGGGCAGCTCGTCGCGGTCGGCGTTCTGCAGGTTCACGTCGATGACTTGCGCCCCGCCCTTCACCTGCTGGCGCGCGATCTCGGTCGCCTCTTCGAACTTCTCCTGTGAAATCAGGCGCTTGAACTTGCGCGAGCCGACCTCGTTCGTCCGTTCTCCCACGATGAGCGGCCGGTTGTCGTCCGTCGCCTCGAGGAAATCGACGCCGGAGAACAACGCGCGGCGGTGTTTCTGCGGCAGCCGCGGCTGCTTCCCCACGGCCATCTCCGTGAGCATGCGGATATGCTCGGGCGTCGTGCCGCAGCAGCCCCCGATGATGTTCAGCCAGCCCTCGTCGACGAACCGCTCCATCACCGTCGCGACCTGCTGGGGTGACTCGCGGTAGTTGCCGTCGGGGTCGGGCAGGCCGGCGTTCGGCCAGCAGCTGAGGCGGAACTCGCTGACGCCCGCGATCCCACGCAGGTGGTCCGTCATGAACTCCGGCCCGGTCGAGCAGTTGAGGCCCAGCGTGAAAAGATCGGCGTGCATCAGCGAAGTGGCCAGGGCTTCGGCGGACTGCCCGGCCAGCATCGTCCCGGTCTGCTCGATCGTGCCGGAGACCATCACCGGCAGGCGAAAGCCCAGCTCGTCGAACGCGCGCCAGATGCCGATGAGGCCGGCTTTGATGGTGCGCGTATCGTTCTGGGTCTCCAGGAGGAGCGTGTCGGCGCCCGCATCGGCCAATACGAGTGACAGGCGGTAGTACGTCTCGACGAGCTCGTCGAACGTGATGCCGCCCGTGACGGTGATGGCCTTCGTCGTCGGTCCCATGTCGCCCATGACGAACCGCGGCTTCGCGCGCGTGCTGAACTGGTCGGCCATCTCCCGGGCCAGACGCACGGCGGCGCCGTTCAGTTCGCGAACGCTGTCCTGGAGGTCGTATTCGGCGAGCACGATGTCCATCCCGCCAAACGTGTTCGACATCAGCAGGTCGGCGCCGGCCTCCAAGTAGCCGCGGTGCATGTCGCGGACGACGTCGGGCCGGGTGACGTTCAGTTGCTCCGGGCAGCCTTCATACGTGTCGCCGCCATAGTCGGACGCGACGAGATTCCGGCCCTGCAGGTACGTCCCGTGCGGGCCTTCCTTGACGAGGATCCGCTCCGCGGCAGCCTCGTACAGCAGCTTGATGCGAGATTCCCGGTCAGTCATCGAACTAGCAGGGTAACAGATTCAAATTGGCCTCCCGCCTGCCGATCGCTACGCGGGCGAATCGTCGCGCGTCCGCAGCGACAGGACATCGCGCGGCCGCAGGCGCATCGCCACCATCGCGCCGAGCCCAAGCGCAATCACCCACGCGTTCGACACCGCGTGCGTCGCCACGGCGTACGCCAGCGCTCGGTCGGGGTCGATGTCCTGTAGCGCCAGCATCTCGACCATCAGCACCTCGTACGGCCCCACGTTCTCGAACGTGATCGGCAGGATTGTGACGAGGTTGGCTACCACGGCGATGCCCAGGTATGCGCCCAGGCTCAAGTCGAGGTCGAGCGCTTCCCCCAGGAGCACCAGCGTCACCGCCTGCACCAGCCAGCTCGCGGCGTTCAGCCCCAGCGCCAGTGCCAGGTCGCGCGGATGGCGCATGGTGGCGAGCCCCTCGCGCAGCCGCGGCAACGCGTCGTCGATCGCCCTCGCCGTCGGCCGCGGCAACAGCGAGAACGGCCACCGCGAGGACAGCGTCCGCGGCAGCCAGTACGCGGCCGCGACGGCCGCCAGGAAACCGGCGCCCACCGCCCCCGCCAGCCCCCACAGCACCTCCCGCGGCAGCACGGCGATGTCGGCCAGCGCCAGCGACAACGCCAGGAACCCCACGAACGTCATGCCGTCCACCACGCTCTCCACCGCGCGGCTCGCGGCCAATCCCGCGCGCGACATCGCCGTGCGGTTCGCGAGGATCTGGATCTTCACGACGTCGCCCGCCCGCATCGGCAACACGTTGTTCACCAGGTTGCCCACCAGGAAGGCGCCCAGCATCGTCGGGAACGGCACCGTGCCCAGCTCGCGCACGTAGATGCGCCAGCGCGCGCTGTCGATGAGCCGCGTCAGCGGCACGAAAGCCACGCCGAACGCTACCCAGCGGAGGTCCGCATCTCGCAGCGCCTGCGCCGAGTCTGTGACGTCGACGCGGAACAGGATGACCCCCGCGCTGGCCGCCACGACCGCGGCCTGCACCAACCACGGAAGACGCCAGAACACGCCGAGTCCGCGCCGAGCCTGCGGCGGCGCGGTGCCGCCGGGCTCGGGCCAGCTCATTCCCCGCCTCGCGCGGGCGTCCCCGCGAGGTCGCCCTCGTACGCACCCCAGTACTCGCGCGGAAGCAGCCTGCCGATCGCGATCATCACCTCGCGCGCCAACCGGCGGTCTTCCTCCTCCCCCGCCAGCTCGCGGTCTGGCGGCGGCAGCTGGAACGTCGGCCCGAAGCGCAGGCGTAACGCGCCCTCCTCGTCCTCCCAGACGCCGGCGGGGAGCAACGGCGCCCGGCGCGAGGCCATGCCCAGGAAGCGTCCGACACCCTCGGGCGGCTCGGTGAGGCGTCCGGTCGAGCGCAGCCCCTCCGGCGTCATCGCGATCGGCCCTGCGTCCAGCGCCCGCAGCAGCTCTCGCAGCGCCGAAGCGCGTCCCAGCCGCAGCTCCTCGCGCCGCGGCATGATGAAGAACCCGTACACCAGGGCCACGCGCCGGAAGAGCCAGCGGATCAGTGGAAGCGGGATCGGGATCGGCCCGGCGCGCAGGCCCAGGTACTCGCTGGTGAACGTCCACCGGATCTCCGGCAGCCCGGGCCGCTGCTGCTGGGCAGCCGCCGACACCGCCATCGCGCAGTGATACGGGCGCAGGCCGCGTCGCGAGTAGTGGTTCATCACCACCACGAAGCTCCCGCTCGCCGGGATGTGCGCGACACCCTCGCTACACCGTGGACACTCCGAGTTCGCCTCCAGCACGACGAGGCTGTCCCTCGCGAACGACCGCTTGCGGCCGGAAAGCAGCGACATGCCGAAGCCTGCGAGCGCGACGAGTGGCACGCGATACATCGGCCGGACGGCAGGCGGCCCGCTGCCGGAACCCGTCATATACTCACCCCCGCGGGACCGAAGGCCGCGGACCGAATCACGCCAGTCTCCCCGGCGGGTCCGGGATCGGGCAGCATCGGGAGAAAGACCGTCCGTTGGATGCTCATGCCGCTCCGGGATCGGTGCCGCGGTTCAACCGCCTGCTGTACGCCTCACACGCGCTCGGCTCCAGTGTACTTTCGCGGACGACTCAGGCGTGGCTGATCTTCTTCTACGCGCCGCCCGCCGAGGAGGATGCCCCCACGATCCTGCCCCGCGTCGCCCTCACCAGCATCTTGCTCGTGCTCGGCATCCTCGACGCCGTCGACGACCCGCTCATCGGCTACTGGAGCGACCGCACGCGCTCCCGGTGGGGCCGCCGCATCCCCTTCATCGTCACTTCGACCCCGTTCTACGTGCTGTTCTTCTTCCTCTTCTGGGTACCGCCGCAGGGCTCGGGATACTGGGTGGCCGGTGTGTACTTCACGCTGATCACGTTCGTGCAGCGCATGGTCGGCACCCTCTCGTCCGGTCCCATGGAGGCGCTGCTGCCCGAAGTCGCCCGCACGCCCGCCGAACGCGTCAGCAACGTCGCCTGGCAGTTCGTGTTCGGAGCCCTCGGAGCCGTGTTCGGCCTGGTGCTCACCGGCATCATCAAGGATCAGTTCGGCTTCGTCGTCATGGGCGCAGTTGTCGCCGTGATCGCGGTGACCTCCCGCTACGTCGGCCTCGGTGGTGTGTGGCGCTACGTCCGCCGCACCGATATCGAGCCGGTCCGCATCGGGATCAGGCGATCCTTGGCCGAGGCGTTCCGCAACGACCAGTTCCTGTACTTCCTGCCGACCTTCGTCTGCTTCAACACCGCCGTCGCCCTCCTCACGGCCGCCTTGCCCTTCTTCGCCGACGTGGTCATCCTCGGCGAGAGCGAACGCATGACGTTCGACGTGCTAGGACGCTCGGTCGAGCTGGAGGAAGGGTCGATCTCGTCGATTCTGTTCGGCGCCACCCTAGTAGCCGTCCTCGTATGCCTGCCCTTCGTCTACCGCCTCGCCATCGCCCGCGGCAAGGCGTGGGTGTACTCCACCGCCATGCTGGCTGGCGGGGCCGCCTTTCCCCTGCTCTTCTTCATGGGCATGGTCCCCGGCGTCCATCCCCTCGTGCAGAGCATCGCCTTCGTCGTCGTCGCGGCGATCCCGATGGTGGGCGTCTTCACCTTCCCCAACGCGATCATGGCCGACATCATCGACTACGACGGCCTGCGGACCGGCATGCGGCGGGAAGCGCTCTACTACGGCGCCCAGAACGTCCTCGAAAAGTGGACGGGCTCGCTCATGTTCCCGCTCTTCGCCGCACTGCTCTTGCTGGGCGAGACGGCGGACAATCCGCTGGGCATCCGGATCATGGGCCCCGTCGCCGGCGCGCTCTCGCTTGTTGGGTTCGCGTTCTTCCGCGGATACCGCCTACCGGACGACGTGTCGGAGATGCGGCCGCCGTAGCGCGCCTACCAGTCGGGGACGTTTTCGTCGAGGTCGGGGGTGTTCGCCAGCCGCACCTGGTTCGAGCCATCGCGATCCATGAGGTACAGCTCGGCGTTGCTGTCGCGACGTGACAGGAAGACGAACCGCTTGTCGTCCGGCGACGTGTTGCTGTAGTCGTCGAACGCCGGATCCGTCGTGAGCCGAAGGTCGTCACCGATGTCCGCGTGGCCGTCGAACGGCTCGCTTCGCGCGAAAGGTCGGACCGCGCTCGTATCCTCGTCACATCTTGTTGGGAGCGCTCATGCCCATCAACGTGAGACTCCGGGCCAGCGCGATGCGCGCAGCTTCGCAGAGCCGTAGCCGGGCGCTGGAGAGCGCCATCTGCTCGTCATCGAGCACCCG
>DATECV010000066.1:0-28923 GCA_035286725.1 Dehalococcoidia bacterium
GATGGTGCCCTGGATGGGGGCGGGGAGGACGACGGTGCCTGAGGGAGTTTCCGGATACGCGGCGATAGTCTCGACCGGGGAACTCGCGGGCGAGGGCGCCCGCGCTCCTGCGGATTTCGCTTCCTTGCCGTGGTGGAGGACGGCGAGGGGGTCGGTGGTGTCGATGCGGGCGCCGGCGATCGTGGTCGGGCGCTGCGGAGGTTCGACTTCGACGTAGAGGCGCGGGTGGGCGGCGGGAGCGAGGAGGTCGGCCAAGTGGTCTTCGACGAAGCGGGTGTGCGTGTTCGCTGCCGCGACGCCGGGGTGGGTGATGAGGTTCTGCAGGAGGGGGATGTTGGTCTCGACACGTTCGATGCGGAACTCGCAGAGGGCGCGGTAGGCGCGGGCGAGCGCCTCGGCGTATGCACCTGACGGCGTGTGGACGATGAGCTTGGCGAGGAGCGAGTCGAAGGCGGGGCTGGTGGTGTAGCCGGCATAGGCGAAGGTATCGACGCGGACGCCGGGGCCGGAGGGCGGTTCGAAGGCGACGATCGTGCCGCCTGACGGGCGCACCGTGCCGTCATGCGTCATGGTCTCCATGTTGATGCGGAGCTGGATGGCGTGGCCACGGGGCTCGGGGATGTTGTGCTGCTCGAGGGCGAGGGCGGCCAGGGTGTGGCCGGCGGCGAGCTGGAGTTGGGCGCGGACGAGGTCGATGCCGGTGATCTCCTCCGTGATGGTGTGCTCGACCTGGAGGCGCGGGTTGGCCTCGATGAAGTAGCAGGGCGCGTCGGACGCTTCGGCGGACGTATCGATGAGGAACTCGAAGGTGCAGAGGCTGTCGAGGCGGACCTCGGCGGCGAGGCGAACGGCGGCGGCGATGACGCCGTCGCGGACGGCGGGCGGGAGGCCGGGGGCGGGGGCGATCTCGACGAGCTTCTGGTGACGGCGCTGGAGGGAGCAATCGCGCTCCCAGAGGTGCGTGACGGCGCCGGTGCCGTCGCCGATCACCTGCACCTCGATGTGGCGGGCGCGGGGGAGGAGCTGCTCGACGTAGACGGCGGGATCACCGAAGGCGGACTGCGCCTCGGACTGGCAGCGGGCGTGGGCTTCGGCGAGGTCGTCGCCCGCGCGGACGACGCGCATGCCGCGACCGCCACCACCGGCGACGGCCTTGATCATCATGGCGCCGTCTTCGCCGAGGGAGGCGAGGAAGGCGCGGGCGTGGTCGAGGGAGGCGGGTGAGTCGGAGCCGGGGAGTACGGGGACGCCGAGACGCTCGGCGAGCATGCGGGCGCGGGCCTTGTCGCCGAAGAGGCCGAGGATCTCGGGACGGGGGCCGACGAAGGTGAGGCCGGCGTCCGCGCACTGCTGAGCGAAGGCGGGGTTCTCGCTGAGGAAGCCGTAGCCGGGGTGGAGGGCGTCGCAGGAGGCGTCCTTCGCGGTGGCGATGATCTGGTCGGCGTCGAGGTAGGCGGCGGGGCCGCGGCCGTGGAGTGGGCGCGCGTCATCGGCGCGGCGAGTGTGGAGGGAGCGGGTGTCGTCCTCGGAGTAGACGGCGACAGAGGGAATGGCGAGATCGGCGGCGGCGCGGGCGATGCGGACGGCGATCTCGCCGCGGTTGGCGATGAGGAGACGGGTCACGGGCATGGGCGCATGGTAGCGGTGAGACGTGGGAGGTGAGAAGTGGGAGGTGAGAGGGGGAAGTGGGACGTGGGAGGCGGGAGGCGAAAGGCAGGACGTGGGAGGCGGGTCGTGCGGGACGACGCCTGGGTGCGCTGTCGCATGAGATGTGGGCAGCTCGACGGAAAAGGGCGCGGCAAGCGGCGCCCCTACGCGGTGCGTGGAGGCGCTATCGCATGAGGGTCGATCTTGTCAGCGGCACCGAGCGGAGCTGTCTCCTACGGCGACTCTACGAAAAGCTCCGCGGGTACTGGGATCAAGCGGGGGGATTCGTGCGCGACGGGCGCAGCGGGCTGCGCCCCTACGTGGTGCGTTGGGGCGCTGTCGGATGGAGGTGTGTGGGCGAATCGACCGATTTGGGCGCAGCAGGCTGCGCCCCTACGGGTGGGTGGCTACAGGCTCTCGTCGCGGGAGGTGCGGTGGGGGACTCTTGTGGCGGGGATGGTGCCCATGCGGCCCTCGTTGAAGTCCTTGATGGCCTGCATGATCTCTTCGCGGGTGTTCATGACGAAGGGGCCGTAGCGGGCGACCTGCTCGCGGATGGGGAGGCCGCCGAGGACGAGGACCTCCCAGCCGTTCTTCGAGGCGACGGGCTGCTGCTCGGCGGCGCGGATGGTGACGGCGCCGCCGGGGCCGAAGGCGGCGAGCTGGCCCTCGTCGAGCGGGCGTTCTTCGCGACCGGCGTATCCGCGGCCCGCGAGGACGTAGACGAGGGCGTTGAAGTCGCGGGGCCACGGCAGGTCGAGGCGCGAGCCCGGGGCGACGGTGGCGTGCGCGTAGGCGATGGGCGTGTAGGTGACGCCGGGGCCGCGGTGGCCGTCGATCTCGCCGGCGATGACGCGGACGAGCGACGCGCCGTCGTGGCTGGAGAGCAGGGCGACGTCGCGGGCTTCGATGTCCTGATAGCGGGGCGGGACCCACTTCTGGGCGGCGGGGAGGTTGACCCAGAGCTGGACGCCGTGGAACAGGCCACCGTTCGTGACGAGCGTGTCGGGCGGGCGCTCGATGTGCTGGATGCCGGCGCCGGCGGTCATCCACTGGGTGGCGCCGTCGGCGATGAGGCCGCCGCCACCGGTGGTGTCCTGGTGCTCGAACGCGCCGTCCATGATGTAGGTGACGGTCTCGAAGCCGCGGTGCGGGTGCCAGGGGGTGCCCTTCGCCTCGCCGGGAGCGTATTCGACGGCGCCGAGGTGGTCGAGGAGGAGGAAGGGATCGGCGAGGGAGAGGTCGTGGGACGGGAACGGGCGGCGTACGACGAAGCCTTCGCCCTCGAGCTGGCTGTGGGCGGTGACGACGGAGGCGACGGGGCGCCAGGCCGTGTCCGTCCAGGGGAGGGCGCCGATGCGGGGGAGGCTGAGGGTATCGGCAGTGACGGGTGGCATGGGACCTCGATGATGATTGCTCTTGCAACTACTGTAGCGCACCGAGGGGCGGGTGTCGAGCGGGGGCATGGGCAGGCCGCAGCGCGCGCGGCGTGACGAGGCCGACGAGCCGACGGGCCGCAGGGGTGGCCGTACCCTGCCCCGGCCCGGATTACCCACCCTTCTCATCGCCTGGCGGTCACGAGGCCGTCACAACTCGGAGACATCCGTCCGGGAACGTGGTTGTACGCAGGCCGGCCGCCGATACCCCTGCACACGTGAGTACTGCGCGATCGGCACGGACGCCAACGAGAGGAGCCGGCTATGTACAGGAACGCGCTCGTCGCTATCATCGGGACTTTTCTTCTCCTGGGTGTCGCGTGTGGCGGCGGAGGTGACGACGCCGACGACACATCAGACAAGACGGACAAGACCGAAACGGCCGAGAAGGCCGGCACCGCCGACAAGACGGACGAGGCCGATACGGACGACAAGGCCGACAAGACAGAGGCGGCAGACGAGAGGGACGAAAAGGACAAAACGGACAAGCCGCCCGCCGCCGAGAACGAACCGACGATCGAGGGGCTCTATGCGGCGATGCTGGGGCCGGACGACATCGAGGCGCTGTTGCCCAGGCCCGAGTCATGGTGGCCGAATTTCCCGGAGTTCAACGTGGGCTTCGACCCGACTCCTTCAGGGATAGAGGGAGAGCAGTTCTGGGTTGCGCAGAGCTATGAGCATGTGACTCGCACCGCGAACGAGAGGCTCCAGGCGACGTTGATCCTGTTTGACACCGAGCAGTCGGCGGAGGAAGGGCTGGCGGCCATCACCAGCATCAATGACGAGGGCAGCGAAACACTGAGGGGGCCGTCAGTTGGAGACGAGTCGCGCTACTTCACGCGCGAGGGCGATGCTAGCGATCCGGAGGGGCCTCCGCCGCTGGAGACGACACTGCGCTTCCGGGTCGGTCCCGTAGTTGGACGCATCAGCTTCCTCTCCGGTGACGAATTCCAGGAGCCCGAGTACATGGCGGAGTTCTTCACGCAGATCGAGGACGACATCGAGGCGTTCATTGAGGGGACGCTGGAACCGGCCCGGTTGCCGGGTTGGATGTCGGAGCTAATGCCCTCGGATGACGCCGTGGAGTCGGCTGGCGTGGGGCCCGTGTTCGGAACGGCCACGGTACCGCTGGAGTCGTGGGCGCTAGTCGATAGCACGGGAGATCCAAACGCCGTCCGCGACAGGTTGGAGGAGTTGGGGGCGACGACGCTCGGCCTGCGGAGGTACGGCGTGAGCGGTGAGGCCGACCTCGTCGTGGAAGCGGTGCTGTTGCGGATGGCCGACGAGGATGCCGCCGCGTCCTGGGCGCAGGAGTTTGTCGACGGGAGCCCCGGGGAGTTTGCTCTTGACCCCGGTGATACGGGCAGGGTCTCCGCATTCACGTCGAACGAAGGGACGTTCTACGAGCTGCAGTTCGCCAGGGGAGACGTGGTGGGCGATGTCTCCTGCTTCGCGCCGTTTGGTGAGACGTCCGACGCGTGCGAGGAGCCTGTGCGCGTGCTGGCCGAGGCGTGGTACGCGGAGCTTCCCAAGTAGATCCGCACCGCCCACGCATGAAACGCGCCTGACGTAGCGCCGTCTCTACATGCGGCGTTGCAGACATGTGGCACGGGCCGGGGCCTTCGCATCGAGATCAGTGCGTGGCCGATTCGTCGAGATCCGTGTCTGTTATGGATCTGCAACCCGGGCGGACGGCTTTGTTTCGTGCCGTCGCGAGGGGGGCTGGTAGCATCCCGACGATAGTCCGCAGATGGCGGGGCTATCGGGCGTGGGGACGCCAGCGCGGGGGAGGCCGTGACATGGCCGGATCGGGATGGCCCGACTCCGGGGAGACGCGAGTACCTCTGGCGACGGTAGCGAGCGTACCGGAGAGCGAGTGGTTTCGCGCCATCGCCAATAGCGCGCCGGTGCTGCTGTGGGTATCGGACGCAACGTCCGGCTGCGTGTATTTCAACGACCGGTGGCTGGTGTTCAGGGGCCGGTCGTTGGAGCAGGAGCTGGGGGATGGATGGGCGGAGGGTGTGCACCCGGACGACCTGGACCGCTGCCTGGAGATCTACCGGACGCACTTCGAGGCGCACGCGCCGTTCGAGATGGAGTACCGGCTGCGACGATACGACGGCGCGTATCGCTGGGTGCTGGATACGGGGACGCCGCGGTACGCGGACGAGGAGTTCGCGGGGTTCATCGGCTCGTGCATCGACGTGACGGAGCGCCACGAAGCGGAGCAAGCGTTGCGTGAGAGCGAACGCAGGACCGCGGTGAGCGAGGAGCTGTATCACGCGCTGGCGGAGACGATGCCGGCGCTGGTGCTGACGACTTCGGCGACGGGCGAAGTGCAGTACTGCAACCGCCAGCTCGTGGAGTACTGCGGCCGGGACGTGGAGGGGCTGCGGGGATCGCGGTGGCTGGAGCTGATCCATCCCGACGACGTACGCGACGGACGGGCGGCGTGGGTGCGGCGCACGCAGGCCGTGCGGCCGTTTGCGGCGGAGTACCGGATCCGGCGGGCAGACGGGCGGTATCGCTGGCACCTGACGCACACAGCGCCTTTGCGGGACTCATCGGGACAGCTACAGGCGTGGGTGGGTGTATCCCTGGACGTACACGACCGTCACCAGTCCGAGGATGAGGCGCGACGGGCGGCGGTGGACCTGCAGCGCGCGGGCGCGGCGAAAGACGAGTTCCTGGGGTTGGTGTCGCACGAGCTGCGGACGCCGATCACGACGATCTTCGGGAACGCGCAGGTGTTGCGGCGGCTCTCGGAGCAGCTCGACCGGGAGACGATCGCGGCGGCGATGAGCGACATCGAGCAGGAGGCGATCCGGCTGCAGCAACTGGTAGACAACATGTTCGTGCTGGCGCGGATCGAGGCGGGCGAGTCGATCCCGATGGAGCCGATCTTGTTGAGCCGGATCGTGACGAAGGCGGTGAGCGAGCACCTGGCGCGGTACCCGGAGCGGGCGATCGTGATCCAGGACGACGCGGGGGCGGCGCCGGTGCGAGGCGAGGCGGCGTACGTGGAACAGACGCTGCGGAACCTGCTGAGCAACGCGGAGAAGTACAGCCCCTCGGAAAGGCCACTCACGGTGGCGATCGACCGGAGCGACGAGCAGGCGGCGGTGCGGGTGCTGGACCACGGGATCGGGATCACGGTGGATGAGTCGGCGCACCTGTTCGAGGCGTTCTATCGTTCCCCGCGCGCATCGGACAGCGCGCCGGGGGCAGGGATCGGTCTGGCGGTGTGCAAGCGGCTGGTGGAGGCGCAAGGGGGGCAGATCTGGGCCAGGCCGCGGGAAGGCGGGGGGACAGAGGTTGGATTTACACTGCCCTTTGAGCCGGAGGTGACCGCATGACGACGGGACCGCTGGTGCTGGCGGTGGACGACGAGCCGGGGATCCTGCGCCTGATCAAGCTGGAGCTTTCGACGCAGGGGTTTCGCGTGATCACGGCGTCGAGCGGGCAGGACGCGCTGCGCGCATCGGAGGAGCATCACCCGGACATCGCGCTGCTGGACATCGTGATGCCGGAGATGACGGGTCTGGAGCTGATGCGGCGGCTGCGGGAGCGTTCGGCGATCCCGGTGATCCTGCTGACGGCGAAGGGCGGCGAAGCGGACAAGGTGCGCGGGCTCGAGATGGGGGCGGACGACTACGTCGCGAAGCCGTTCAGCCCGGACGAGCTGAGCGCGCGCGTCCGAGCGGTGCTGCGGCGATCGACGGGCACACCGGGCGCGGACAGCGTCGTGCGGGCCGGATCCGTAGAAGTACACCTGAACCGGCGGCTGGTGATGAAGCACGGCGCGCTGGTGTCGCTGACACGGACGGAGTGGATGCTGCTGCAGCACCTGGCGAGCTACCCGGGCAAGGTGATGCTGAACGGGGAGTTGCTGAGCAAGGTGTGGGGGCCCGAGTACCGGGACGACCTGCAGTACCTGCGGGTGTGGGTGTCGCGGCTGCGGAAGAAGCTGGAAGACGAGCCCTCGCAACCCAAGCTGATCAAGACGTTCCAGGGCATCGGCTACATGTTCGTGCCGGACGGGCACGGGCTGGAGCCCAGCATGCACGCCGAAGAGGTGGAGGAGCCGGCAGCGGAGTAGCGACGGGCGCGATGGCGGGGTGCCATCGCGGGGCGCCATCGCACCGCGCCGTCACCGCGCAGCTCACCGATCGGCGCCTTCCTCATTGTCCACCCAGTGGATCTGACCGGAGGTTCCCGTGGCCTCGGCCGAGGCGAAGAAGATCACGGCCGGAACAACGCAAGCGCAACCGCAAGCCAACTGAAACGCCCCGGCGGAGCACGCGGGACCCGCGGGCTGCCGGGCGGGGCGGCGAAGCGGGGGTCAGCTCACGACGGCGGCGCCACCCTCGACGGCGGCGGCGGGCGCGCGGTCGAACATGTAGCCGATGCCCTGGAACGTTTTGAGGATCTGCGGGTCACCGGGGTCCTGTTCGAGCTTCTTGCGGAGGCGGGACACCCAAACGCGGAGGTACTGCAGGTCGCCGCGGTATTCGGGACCCCAGACCTTGGTGAGGAGCTCGGCGTTGAGCATGACGCGGCCAGGGTTCGCGGCGAGGTACTGCAGGAGCAGCCATTCCGTGCGGGTGAGCTCGACGATGCGGCCTTCCTTCCAGACGAGGCGGCGGTGGAGATCGACGGTGACGTTGCCTGCCTCGACGGTGGGGTCGGCGCCGGCGGAGCCGATGGCGCGGCGGAGGACGGCGCGGACGCGGGCGCTGAGCTCGGCCGGGCTGAAGGGCTTGGGCAGGTAGTCGTCAGCGCCGAGCTCGAGGCCGCGGATCTTGTCTTTGTCGCTGCCGCGCGCGGTGAGGAGGATGATGGGTACGTTGGTGCGATCGCGGAGGAGGCGCATGGCCTCGAAGCCGTCCATTTCCGGCATGGAGAGATCGAGGAGGACGAGGTCGGGGCGATGCTCCTCTTCCATCCGAATCCCTTCGGCGCCGCTCTGAGCGGTGATGATGCGGAGGCCTTCGCCGGCGAGCTCCAGCTTGATGAGCCGGAGCAGCGCGGCCTCGTCGTCGATAGCCAGAACGAGCGGTTCCGCAGGCATACGGGACTCCTCCTTCTACAACTGTGGAGGCATGTTGGGGGACGGCGGTTGCACGCCCATATCACAAGACGAGAGGCAGGGAGGGCCCGTGTGCGTAGCGGGCGGGGCGGCGGGGCGAGGGCGGCCAAGTGAACCGGGAAGGTGGGCGGCATCGCGCCCGCGGGGCCGCCCCGGGCATCGTATGGGAGCGAACTCCGCCACAGATCTGCAATGCATAGAGGGGCGAAGAGGGCGCCAATCGTGGGCGATACGGTGCCGCCGGGGAGGACGGCCGGCCGGTTTTCTTATTATCTCGGTTGCGATGAGATCGTTACAGGATGATGCGGCAACGTTGACGTGACTTTGTTTCGCGGCGGGGCTATCGTAGCCGCGAAGAACCGGGTACGAGCGGCAGCTCGGACGGCTCTCCGGAAACGGGGAGCGGGAACGTCGCCAGCGGGTACGGCCCGGCCGGCGAGCGAGGGACTCGGGTTCGCGATCGCCACCCAGCGATGGGGGGCACAGGCACGCCGGAGCCGGAATCGTGGCGGGATCCGGCTCCGGTGTTGCTTTCCCCGGGGCCGCCCGTGCCGCGTCGCGCGGGCACGGCGACCGCGCGCTGAGGACGAGGGGCGGACGTGGTTCGTGGGCTTTGCCGCCAAGAGCCAAAATAAGAAGAGAGGACCTGGGGGTACCGGTCCTCTCTTCTTCTCCTCCATCCGCCGCAAGGCGGGGGTCAGAGCACGTCGCGATGTACAGGGGAACCGCTCAAAGCGTCGAAGGGTTGTCGATCACTGAGACGACAGTGAACCCACCAGGACATCGCCGCCGTTCCTGACACTATGCACCATGGGGCATTGCCGGGATCAGGCCCGCGGGCCGTTTGATCTTGCGGTTGCGTTACAGCGATCTGAGGGAGGATTTCTGTGACATCTTTCACACGTTGATGGAGATTCGAGGGGCAACGGATCTGCAATCTCCACGCGGGGTGCGACGACCAAACCGCAGCGGCGCGGCGACTATGATCGGCGCACGTTCGAGAGGACGGGGCGCAGATGTACGTACCACGAGACGAGAGCCCGGAACACGAGGAGCAGGCGCCTAACCGGCGGCGTCGGCGCGGGTTGAACCGGCGGCAGTTCCTGGCGCGCACGGGTGTGCTGGGTGCGGCGACGCTGCTGGCGCCAGCCGTGCTCTTCGGGCGGCGGGCCGAGGAGACTGACGCGGCGTCGCTGCTCGACATGCTGGCGCCTGTGTTGCGGGATCTCTCGCGGGACACGTTCGCCGGACTGGGCGCATTCGTCGTGCCGGGGCCCGACACGTACTCGGTGGCGCAGGGTGTATCGACGCCGAGCGCGGGCGGGGTGGCGGCGAAGGCGCCGGAGTTCCTGATGAACGCCCTGGACCACTTCTATCCGCTGCCCGACGACGTGGTGCGGCTGGTGGTGGAGGCGCTGGGCACCGGACTCTCCGACCTGCCGCTGGCCGTGCCCGGCGGGTTGCTGCGGCTGCCCCTTCCTCTGATCAGGGACCTGGGGGACGCGCTGCAAGTGGTCCTGCGCAACGACGACACGCTGCCGCTCTCGCTTCCGATCGCATTGATGCTGAACCAACTGGCGACGCTGACGGATCCCGGATCGCTTGTGGGGCCGTTCGTCTCGCCGTTCGCGAACTTGAGCTTTGCGGACAAGGCGGCGGCGTTTCGGCTGCTGGAAGAAGACACGGCGACGCTGGTGGCGCTCATCGATGACGGGCTGACGGAGCCGGCGCGGCAATCGGTTTCGGGACTATTGAAGTTCCTGGGCGGGGCGCTGCTGGAGTTCTCGGCATTCGGGGCATTCAGCGAGTGGGGCGTGTTCGACGCGCGGACGAGGACGCTGACGGGCGTCCCGGTGGGGTGGAGGCTGACGAACTACCTGGCGAGCACCGGGTTCCGGCCGGTGGAAGGCTGGGATGAGCTGAAGGGGTACTTCGAAGGTCGGACGGAGGTAACAGGCTGATGGCGCGAGACGTCATCGTGGTGGGCGCCGGAGGCGGCGGGCCCGTGGTGGCGAAGGAGTTGGCGGCGCGCGGCTTGGACGTGCTGCTGCTGGAGGCGGGACCGCACTACGACGATCCGGAGCGGCAATGGACGCACCTGGAGGACGACGCGAACAACCCGCTGACGGGGTTTCTCCGGTTCGGGCCGGGCGACCGGAGCAAGCCGGCGTGGTACCGGGAGACGCCGCAGAACTCGTTCCTGTGGCAACTGTCGGGCGTGGGCGGCACGACGCTGCACTACTACGGGAACTGTCCGCGCGCCGTGCCAGGGGTCTTCGCGGGATACGAGGGCGCTGACGCGGGCGCGTACGACGCGGCGCACCGCTTCCCGTTCACGTACGAGGAGCTGATCCCGTACTTCGAGTGGGTGGAACGCACGCTGCCGGTGCAGACGGCGGCGATGGGCACGAAGGAGGAGACGTTCTTCGCCGGAGCGGCGGGCATGGGGCTGCCGGTGAACGCGACGAAGCACATCACGCAGGATTCGTTCCGTCCGCAGGAGAACGCAATCCTGCAACCAAGCGGCGCGGCGGGCTTGATCACGGAGACGGTGGGCAACGTGCAGGAGCTGGCCCACCCGAACGCGCGCGGATGCACGTTCTGCGGATACTGCTTCCAGGGCTGCTACGAAGCGCCGGGCGCGCCCATCAACCTCAAAGCGAAACGTTCGACGAACGTCTCGTACGTGCCGATGGCGTTGACGGCCGACCGATGGGCGTCGGGCGGACGGGCTGTGACGTTGCGTCCGAACGCGTTCGCAACGCAGATCCACACGGGGACGGAGGGCGCGGAGTCGGTGGCGACGGCGGTGACGTGGCGGGACACGGCGACAGGCGAGCAGATCAGCGAAGAGGCGCGCGTGGTGGTGATGGCGGCGGGATGCACCGAGAACCCGCGGTTGTGGTTCAACAGCGGGCTGCCGGACCCGAACGGATGGGTGGGGCGCGGGTACACGGACCACTTCTTCGACTGGGTGGTGGGCGTGTTTCCGTTCGACACGGGTTCGTCGAAGGGCGTTGGATCTTCGGCGCGGTGCGACTTTCCGGGACTGGGCGGGCTGGAGAACGTGGGTCTGCCGCCAGCCCTGCAGGCGTTCTCGCTGACGTTCAGCGAGAGCGGGATCCAGGGCTACTACGAGAACGGCCGCGGACCGACGGGGCCGTGGGACGGGGCGGCGGGGCGGGTCGTGGGACCGGCGCTGAAGGACATGCTCTCTAACATCGACCGGCTGTTGAACGTACTGGTGATCACGGACGACGACGTGGAGGCACAGAACCGGGTTGTGTTGTCCGCACTGAACGCGGACGAACACGGCCCCGTGGCGAAGGTGGAGTTTCATGCACGGGAGCGGACGGCGCGCACGCTGGCCAACCGCGAGGCTCTGGCGCGGAGGGCGGCGGAGCTGTTACGGGCGGCCGGGGCGGTGCGGGTACACCGCATGGACTGGCCGCCGCTGATCCTGCACGTGCAGTCGACGATGCGCATGGGGGCGAGCGACGCGGACTCGGTGCTGGACGAGAACGCGGAGGCGCGCTGGGTGCGGCGGCTGTTCGTGGCGGACAACTCGGCGCTGGCGAACGCGCTGGGAGGGCCGAACCCGACGTTGACCTCGCAGGCGTTGGCGACACGGACGGCGGAGCGGATCTTCCAACAGTATTTCGGAGGCGATCCGT
Organism: Dehalococcoidia bacterium; assembly: GCA_035286725.1. Lineage (GTDB taxonomy): Bacteria > Chloroflexota > Dehalococcoidia > DSTF01 > JACRBR01 > JACRBR01. The sequence goes on from DATECV010000066.1 coordinate 11,847, forward strand.
GGGTGGGCGCAGAGTCGCCGGTGTCGTCAATCGATGACGTCGTCACGGACGCGGTTACCGCGGCGGGACTCTGAAGCCGAGCCGCGAGATGCCGCGATCAGTGGGTTTCGCGGACGCCGTAGTAGGGCATGACTACCCGGCCATCGCCACTCTTCGAGGCGGCGGCGGCGCCGACCATGGCGACGGTGATGGGCGCGACAACGTCGGGGTCGGTGAGGACGTTGACGCAGGCGGGGCGGTGAGAGGCGAAGGCGCGGTCGAGCGCGGGGACGATCTCAGCGGGATCTTCGACGAGCTCGCCGTAGCAGCCGAATCCTTCGGCGGCGCGGTCGTAGCGCACGACACCGAGCTCTGACACGACGGTGCGGCCCTTGCCGTACATGAGCTCCTGGCCATGCTTCGACATGCCCCACTGCTGGTCGTTGTTCACGACAACAACGACGGGCAGGCCGTGGCGCGCAAGCGTATCGAACTCGGCGAAGTTGAGGCCGACGGATCCATCGCCGGTGACGCAGACGACGCGGCTCTCGGGGTGGGCGATCTGGGCGGCCATGGCGAAGGGGATGCCAGTGCCGAGGCAACCGAGGTAGCCGTGGGAGAGCCAGTGGCCCGGACGACGGATGGTGGAGCAGGACTCGGCCCAGAATGCGGTCTCGCCACCATCGGCGACGAGGACGTCGGTCTCGCGATCGAGGTAGGCGGCGAGGTCGCGGGCGAGGCGGTGGGGATGCACGGGGCGGTGATCCGCGGTGTATGAAGCGCCGAGGACGGCGCCCATGGTGTTGCGCGCGGCCTGGAGCGCGGCGATCCAGGCGGAGCGATCGGGCCACGTGTGAAAGGCTGCGCTGTTGAGCAGGGCACGCAGGACGTGGCCGCAGTCGGCGCCGAGGCCGAGGTCGATCTGGCGATTGCGGCCGATCTCTTCGGGCTCGATATCCACCTGGAAGACGGTGGCTGTTGGCGGGATGAAGGGGCGGGCGGGGCTGCCGGTGAACAGGCCCAGACGTGCGCCGAGCAGCAGCACGACATCGGGGCCTTGATCGGGCGGCAGGGTGGCAAGCGTCATGAAGCCGCCAGCCGAGAGGCGGTGATCCTCGGGGAGGGCAGCGCGGCCCTTGCCGTTGGCCACGACCGGGATGCCCGCCGTTTCGACGAAGGCTCGCAGCGGGTCGGTGGCGCGCGCAAACCAGACGCCGCCGCCAGCCATGATCAGCGGCCGTTGGGCGGCGGCGAGGGCCTCGAGCATGCGCGAGACAGCGTGCGGGGACGGCGCGGCTGGATCGATGGGGTGAGGGGTGACCGACGAGACGCGCGCGGTATCGAGCCGCGCGAAGAGCACGTCGGCGGGGATCTCGAGGAAGACGGGGCCGGGCCGCCCGCAGGCCGCGATGCGCAGGGCCTGGCAAAGGTAGTCGGCGAGGCGGTCGATACGGGTGACGGTGGCCGACCACTTGGTGACGGGGCGCAGGAGGTCGACCTGGGAGAAGCCGCCCTGCAGGGGAAGGCGCTCGTCGTCGGCGAGGGGGCTGCGGCCGCCAATCACGAGGACCGGGACGCAGTCGAGGTAGGCGTTGGCGACGGCGGTGACGACGTCTGTGACGCCGGGGCCGGCGGTGACGATGGCGACGCCAACCTGGCCGGTGGTGCGAGCCCAGCCATCGGCGGCGTGGCCGGCGGCCTGCTCGTGCCGCGTATCAACGAGACGGAGGCCACGGTCGAGGGCGGACTGGAAGATGGCGTCGAGATGACCGCCGTGCAGCGTGAACACGGTACTCACGCCGTGGTCGAGTAGTGTGCGCACGACAATCTCGCCGCCGTCGACGGCTTGCGCCTGCTGCGGGCCGGTGGCTGGCTTCGCGGGAGCGCCCATATGGAGGGCACGCTAACAGGAGTGCGAGGGAGATTTCTCGTGTCGAATGGCCCAGGCTGGTGGGCCGTTCGCACTAATCTGTCGAAGAGCCGGGGAGTCAGCTTCGGCACGAGGGCACGGTCCCGCATCCACGATGCAACCATTGGCCGGGCGGACCCTGCCGAGTGGCCCTGCCGGGGCAGCGGCGAGGCCCCGCATGATGCAGGACACGTACGTTTTTCAGGCCAGGAGGCAGCCATGGACACCGCAGCCGAGACACTGATCAACATCACCGAACGCGCGGAAGAGCACATCGTCTCCCTCCTGCGCGAACGCAGCGCGGAGCCGGCACTCCTGCGGGTGTTCGTCGCGGGAGGGGGCTGCTCGGGATACCAGTACGGGATGGAGATCGTGGCGCAGGAGCAACAAGGCGACATCGTGCAGGCGGCGGGCCGGGTGACGCTGGTGGTGGACGCGGAGAGCGCGCCGCTGCTGCGCGGGGCGGAGATCGACTTCGTCGAAGACGTGATGCGGTCGGGGTTCATCATCGCGAACCCGAACGCGGCGCCAGCGGGCGGGTGCGCGTGCGGGGCGCGGGCGGAGGGCGGATCGCAGAGCTGCTGCTGAGCAGGGAGGCGTCGGGTGGCGCGCGAGGAGATCACCTTCGAAAGCGGCGGGCAGCGGATCGCGGCGTGGTTCTACCGGCCGGACGGTGAGGGAACGCGACCCTGGCCGTGCGTGGTGATTGGCCACGGGTTCGCGGCGGTGAAGGAAGCGCGGCTGGACGCCTTCGCAGAGCGGTTCGCGGCGGCGGGTCTGGCGTGCCTGGTGTTCGACTACCGGCACTTCGGAGCGAGCGCGGGCGAACCGCGCCAAGTCATCAGCATCGGCAAACAGCAGGCGGACTGGCGCGCGGCAATTTCTTACGCGCGGGGCCAGCGTGACGTCGACCCGGGGCGTATCGCGCTGTGGGGGACGTCGTTCGGCGGCGGACACGTGCTGCAGATCCTGAAACGGGACCGCGGCATCGCAGCGGCGGTGTTGCACCTGCCGCTGGTGGACTCACTGGCGGCGGCGAAGGGCGAAGGACTGCGGCAGACGCTGCGGCTGGGCATCGCAGGGCTACGGGACGAGGCGCGGCGGTTGCTGCGGCGCGCACCGTATTACATCCGGGTGGTGGGGCCGCCGGGTGCGATGGCGGTCATGACGACACCGGAGGCGGAGCCGGGATACCTTTCGATCGTGCGGGGCGCACCGTCGTGGCGGAACATCGTGGCGGCGCGGATCGTGGTGGAGATGGCGCTGTTCCGGCCCGGGCGAACCACGAAGAAGATCGCGTGTCCGACGTTGTTCGTGGTAGGTACGCGGGACACCGTGACGCCGCCGATGGCGACGATTCAGACGGCGATGCGCACGCCGGGGGCGCGGATCATGGGAGTGCCGACCGGCCATTTCGAGGCGTACCTGGGAGGTGCGTTCGAAGAGGCCGTAAGGGCTGAGGCAGCATTTCTGTCGGAGCACCTGGGGGCAGGGCCGGAGTGCGACTCCCCTTTCGCGCCGGCGACGATCCCAGCAGCATCGCACTGAGACGCTTGAGGTTCTCGGCGAGCAGGCGGGTCTGATCCTGGCGCAAGCCGGCGGTGAGGGCGAGCGCATACGACCGCCACATGGACTCCTGGCCGTAGAACGCGGCGCGGCCCGACTGGGTGAGCGCGACGCGGCGTGCCCGGCGGTCGGCGGGATCGACGACGAGGTCGATGAGGCCGAGGGCCTGCATGCGCTTGGTCATAGAGGTGATGTGCGCCGGATGGACGTGGGTGCGGCGGGCGACCTCGGAAAGGCGGGGCGCCTGGCTGTATTCGGCCAGGACCTGGAGATAGCGGAGCTGGGTGACCGAGAGGTGGAAGATCTGCCATTCGTGGAGGCGGCGGGCGTCGATCAGGGCGAGCAGGCGGAGGCCGACCTCCATGAGGCTATCGGGGGCGGGTGGAGGCTCATCGAGCTGACGTAGCGGGCGCAATGTACATCCTCCTGCAGGCCGGGGCGGCCGTACACCAGCACAGACTAGCTCGGACGAGGGGGGGCCATGCAGAGCCTCATGGAAGGGGTGTAACCTGCCTTTCGGCAGGTGCGGGGGCGGCCCGGGAATCGGTGTAATGCGGCCGGACCCTCTGCCGTCGGTAGAAAGCCGGCCGCACAATGAACTATCTCACCTCCTGGCGCGCGGGGCTCTCGGCCTTTCGCAACGCGCGCGTCTCCCGGGCGGACGTCAGCGGGGCGTTCGCCGATGTGGGCCTGCTGATCCCCCTCGAAGCTTCGCTGGTCGCCGTCAACGGCCTGAACGCGACGTCCACGCTGCTGGGCGTGGGGATCATGTACGTGCTGGCGGGTTGGTACTTCCGGATCCCTATGCCCGTGCAGCCTTTGAAGGCGCTGGCGGCGATCGCTATCGCGAACCAACTGGACGGGGACGTCATCGCGGCGGGGGCGCTGCTGATGACGGGCTCTCTGGTGGTGCTGGCGGCGACGGGGGCGATCGACCGGCTGTACAGAATCGTGCCGGTGGCGGTGATCCGGGGAATTCAGCTTGGGCTGGCGTACATCCTGGTGAAGGGCGCGATCACGATGCTGGGGCGGCCGGTGACGCCGGGCGGGACGGAACTGGCGCTGGACTTCGACACGTTCAACGTGCCGCTGATGCTGGCGCTGGCGCCGGTGGTGCTGATCGCGATGGTGGTGTTGATAAAGAAGCCGGTGTTCCCGGCATCGCTGGCGGTGCTGGCGGTGGGTGCGGTCGTCGGGATCGCGGCGGGCGCGGGGGAGCTGGGATCGCTGCGACCGGGGCCGCAGCCGATTGCGTTCGGGTTCCCGGGCGGCAGCGACTTCATGCTGGCGGCGACGGTGCTGCTGGCGGCGCAGCTCCCGCTGACGATCGCGAACTCGGTTATTTCGACCGCCGACGCGGGAGCAGCGTACTTCCCGGAGCAGCGGGGCCGGCTGACGCCGCGGCGCCTTTCGCTGAGCATCGCGGCGGGCAACGTGTGGGCAGGGCTGGCCGGGGGGCTGCCGATGTGCCACGGATCCGGCGGGCTGACGGCGCACTACAGCTTCGGGGCGCGGCGGCCGCTCTCGACGGCGATCGCGGGGGTGACGTTCATCGCGATCGCGGTGCTGTTCGGGCACGCGGGGCTGTCGCTGCGGCACATCATCCCGCTGCCATTCTTCGGGCTGCTGCTGTTGTTCGTGGGGATCCAGCACGCGCGGCTGGCGCTGCAGGTGCCGGACCCTTCGGACTTGCCGTTCGTGGCGCTAGCGGGGGTGCTGGCGGTGGTGTTCGACGGCAACCTGGCGTACGCGGGCACGGTGACGCTGGCGGCGTACTGGCTGGTGCGCGGTTACATCCGGGTGTGGCCACGGCTGGCGGGCAGAGGCGTCCTACTGCCCTGAGCCTAACCCCTCAGCGGCCTCTCAGTCTTCGCGGGATTCGAAGAGCCAGGCCGCGACCGTCACGGGCAGGGCCATCCACATGAGCAGGGCGGCGCTGAGGATGACGGTGGCGTTCGTGCGTCCGACGCGCTCGAGCAGGTACGAGCCGAAGGGGCCGAGAATCTGCAGATCGGGCTCGAGCTGGATGATGGCGAGCACGCGGACAATCTCGATCGGGTTCAACAGGAGCGCGGCCAGCAGGCCGCCGCCGTGCATCGAGGTGGCGGACACCATGCCGATGAGGACGAGGTCGAACACGAAGGCGACGACGAACCAGACGAGCATGGCGAGGCCGAGGGCCTGGACGCGGCTCTTCGAGACGACGGAGAGGGCGAGCCCGATGCCCGTCATCACGACGATGAGGGCAAGGACGAGCGCGAGGAAGAGCAGGTAGGTGCCGAGGTCCATGGCGGAGGTCTGGAGGGCGATCACGACGCCCGCGACGCCGAAGCCGAGGGTGGTGGCGAGGGCGATGGAGGCGGCGAGGCCAAGGTACTTGCCGATGAGGAGCTCCCAACGGTCGAGGGGCTGGGACAGCAGGTAGGTGAGCGTGCCGCGCTCGCGGTCGCCGGCGATGGCGCCGGAGCCCAGGGTGAGGGCGGCGAGCGGCGCGAGGAGGAGACAGAGGTTCAGCAGGCTGGCGGTGGTGCGGCTGAAGTTCTCGAAGCCGACGCTGCCGAGGTTGCGTTCGCCCAGGTATGAGAGGCCGAGGGCGAGCAGCGTGAAGAGGACGGCGTAGGCGATGAGCCAGGTGCTGTTGACGGCCTCGCGGACCTCTTTTCGGGCAAGGGTGATGACGGCGTTCATGAGCGCTCCTCCTGGGTCGCGGGATCGGAGGTGGAGGCGGCGAGCAGCATTTCTTCCCATGGCAACCCGGCGGACGTCACGCGCTCGGCGCCGATACCGGCGACGAGGAGCGCCTGCATGAAGTCGCGGGGTGAGTTGCCGTTGAGGTTGACCACCAGGCGATTGCCGCGGACGCGGCTGGAGAGCTCGCCGACGGAGCCGTCAAAGGCGAGGCGACCACGATCGAGGATGAGGAGCTGATCGGCGAGCCGTTCCAGGTGGTCGAGGACGTGGGTGGAGAGGATGATGGTCCGGCCTTCGCCGCGGAGGCGCGCAATCATCTCGTGCAGTTCGCGGCGGCTGTGCGCATCGAGGCTGGAGGCGGGCTCATCGAGGAGCAGGACGGGCGGATCGGACAGGAGGGCGGCGGCCAGGGCGAGGCGCTGGCGCATGCCGCCGGAGAGCTCGCCGACTTTCATGCGGGCCTGGGCGGTGAGATCCGCCATCCGCAGGGCCCAGCCGACACGGTCCGCGCCGACGCTCCGGAGCTCGGCGATGAAGGAGAGCGCATCGCTGCAGGTGTCCTGTTCGCCGACTGCGGGGATCTGCGGGACGTAGCCGATCTGGCGGCGGGCATCCTTGCCGCGCGACTGGACGGGGACGCCCTCGACCTCAATGTCTCCCTGGAAGGGGACGACGCCGAGAAGGCACTTCAGGGTGGTAGTTTTTCCAGCGCCGTTGCCGCCGAGGAGGGCGACGCAGGTGCCAGGGCGCACATCGAAGCTGACGTCGTCGAGGACGCGGGTCGAGCCGTAGCTCTTGCTGAGATGCCGCACGCTGACGGCGTGGCGCACGCTGGCGAGAGGGGCTTCCATGGCATTCGCTCCTTACGCTACGAGGCCACCTCGAGCCCGACGGCTGCCCGGACGCGCGGGAAGAAGGTCGCCGATGCGCGGCCCGCCGATCCCGACGATGAGCGAGGCGGCGAGCGCGGCGAGGAGGGCGCTGACGACGAGCAGCGGGACGTTCTGACCGGAGCCGCCGGACAGGCCGAGGCCCGGGGGCGGTTGCTGCAGCGGGTAGCTGTCCTCGATGACGGCGTCGTACCTGAACACCGGGAACATTTGTGCAGCGAGATCGAGCGCCTGCTGGGCCGGCGTGAACTGGAACAGGCGCAGCGTGTCATTCTCGGCCAGCCGGCCGGCGAAGGCGGGGCGTGGCGTGTACGGCTGGTCGCCCACTCCATCACCATCCTGGTCGTAGCCGCGGTAGTCGCTCCAGTAGTTACCACGGCCGTTGCTGGACCAGACGGCGCCTCTCGGCAGTGTCGCGCCGCCGCTCGCGGGTGCGCCGGCCGGCGCGTGGGCGATGGAGCCGCTGAGGGCCTTGACCTGCACGGTGTTGTCGATCACGGCGTTCTCCACGAAGGTGATCGGTGAGGTGGAGGTGAGCGCGATGCCCACGTCGTTCAGGGCGAAGAGATTGCGCTGGAAGACGGCCGTGGTGCCGGCCGATTGCGGCGTGCCTTCCACCGTCATGCCGTACTTGTTGCGGATCATGCGGTTGCCTTCGACGAAGATGTTGTCGTTGTCCTTCAGCAGCATGCCGGCACCGGTGGCACCCTTGCGGTTGGACGAGAACTCGTTGTCCTTGACGATCAACTCGTGGGAGAACATGAGGACGGCGCCCGCGAGGTTGTCGTGAAAGTTGTTCCGGATGATCTTGTTCCTGGGCGCGTACATGAAGTGCAACGCGTAGCGGCTGTCGATGGCTTCGTTCTCGACGATGAGGTTGTTCTCCGAGAACTCGAGGTGGATGGCATCGGCGGCATCGCGGATCAGGTTCTTGTTGATGACCGAATCGTTGACCTGCCAGAGATACATGGCGTGACCGCGCCGCTCCTCCGGGACCCCCGTACCCGCGCGGAAGTCGTTGTTCTCGATGGCACTGCCGACTGAGTCGGTCATGTGCACGGCGAAGTGCGCATCGCGCACGCGGTTGCCGGTGATCTTCGCCCGGTCGGCGCCCTTTACCTTGATGGCGGCGGGCTCGGTGGAGATGGCCTTGCTGCTGTTGCGGATCTCGAAACCGGAGATGACAACGTCATCGGCGGAGATGGTCACGACATCGCCCTGACCGTCTCCGTCGATGACGGGCCAGTTCCGCCCGACGAGTGAGATTGGTTTGTCTATCAGAATGCGTTCGTGGTGGACGCCTCCGTCCACCACGACGATTCCCTCAGGTTCAGCGGCGTCGATGCGCTGCTGCAAGGTGAGGCCTTCAGACCCGCCGCCACCCGCGGCAGCGGCTCGGTCGTATTGCAGCAGCCCAACCGCTACCAGCAGCGCAAGGGGAATGAGAATCTTCAACGCGGTGGCACCGCTGGGCAGGTGTGCACGCTGCCCCGCCTCGCCTGCGCGCCGGCGAGAGGGAGTCGCGGCACGCAGGCGGCGGAGCAGTGCGGGCATCGCGGGGACCAGGGTGACGGTCAACGCCGCGACTACCAACATGTAGAAGCCGATCTCGAAGCCGGTCTTGGAGTGGAAGTTCCACACCTTGGTCTCGCCGATCACCTTGGGGGTGAAGGGATCCATGGTGAGCGCGGCTTTGGGATCCAGGCTGTGGCCGTAGTTGTAGAGCCAGTACTGCAGGTCGGCGATGAAGAACAGCGGCATCGTCCAGAAACCGAGGACGATGAGCAGCCGGAACCACCTGCGCTGCCACTTCACGAACGGCGCCAGGACTGTCCCGAAAGCCAGCGCGATCACGCCGGGGATGAAGAGCTTCATCTCGGTGACTTCCTTGATGGGCTTCATCCCGATGTAGTGGTTCAGCCCGTTGATCTCGCGGATGTCGTCGTACCGGCTGCTGGGCTCGTCGACGAACTTGTACCCGTACGCCCTCATGGTGAGGCCTTCGGGGTACTGGGGGGCGACGAGCTCCATGCGCCAGAGCGGCACAAAGAGCGTCGCGACCAGCAGTACGCCGGCGATGATGGCTGCGATGAGCCAGGGTGCTTCGGGCTTTTGGAATAGCGCCTTCACGGCATCCTCCCTCAAGATGCGTGGTGGCGGTGGTGACCCCCGCGCGGGGGTCACCACCGGGAACTCAGTTGGGGTTGGCCACCGCCGATCCCGATGGCTCGACCAGGAGCCAGCCCGCCATCTCCAGGTGGAGCGCGGAGCAGAACTCCGTGCAGTAGAAGTTGAACACACCGGACTTGTCGGCGACGAACTCGAAGTTCACGACCTCACCCGGATCCAGGCTTGCCTGGATGTTGTAGTAGGAGACCGCGAAGCCGTGGGTGGCGTCTTTGGTCTGCTCCACGTTCGTAACGTGGAGCTTCACGGTGTCGCCCTGCTTCACGCGGATGATGTCCGGGGTGAAGTGGCTGCGTTGCGCAGACATCCAGATCTCGACAACGTTGCCGTTGCGCTCGACCTTCTCGCCGCCCGCCTCAATTGCGAACTCGCTCTTCTGCATCGTGAGCACGTCGGTGCCGGACGGATAGACGTCGAGCGTCTTCAGCTTGTCGGCCTTGATGATCTGGACATAGTGCGGCTCCGCGTTTCCGATGGGCGTATCGGAAATGAGTTCCATCTTGTCCGTACCACCGCCCTTAAGGTCGACGAGCTGGAAGTTCTGCGGGTGCAGGGGCCCAACGGTGAGGAAGCGGTCGATCGACCACTTGTTGAGCGCCACCATGTAGTTATCGTCGGGGCTGACCGTGTCTCCTTCGGCGGTCACCAGGTGACCGATGTTGTAGTTGACAGCCACCTTGTCGGTCAGCGTGAACGGCGCTTCGCCAGTCTTGATCACGTCCTCGCCCAGCGTGAACTTGGCGACGGCGCTCTCCAGGAACAGGCTGGTGTACCCGTGGCCCTGGCTGTCGAACTGGGTGTGCAGGGGGCCCGCGCCCACCTCCACCTGACCGGCAAGGACGGAGTCGAACTTCAGGATCGGGATACCGAAGGGATCCGTGCCCTCGAAGTCCTTCGCGTCGATGGCGGCCTTGACCTTGTTGAAGTCGAAGACTGTCACATTGGGATCGAGCTTGCCACCAACGACGATGTACCGGCCCGAGGGGTCGACATCAGCGCCGTGCGGGCTCTTCGGCTCCGGGATCAGGTAGAGGAGGCCCTCGTCGATCGCGGTCTCGAGGCTCAGCACGTTGACCCCGTTGATGTTGGTGGCCTTGCCGGCTTTCACGGCTGCCTCGGCGGCCTTCCAGTTGACGACGTGCAGGTAGTCGAAGTTGTTGGTCGACATCCCCGCCTCCATCGACTCGCCGCCCTCCATGTTGCCGCCGGTCGCCATCTCGGTGTTGAAGGAACCGATGAAACCCCATCCATCGCTGATCTCCTTACCGGCGTCGGCGAGATCCTGGTTGTAGGGTGGCAGCTCGATCTGGAAGCTTTCCTCCATGTTGATGCGGCCTGTAGCCTGGTCGATCTTCAACCAGCTGGACGCGCTGCGGTACTTCTCCTGGTATTCGGAGAGATCCGCGTAGGAACCTGCCGGCCAGGGTTCCGGGTACTGGGCCGCCATGTGCACATACTCTGAGTTCGGCGTTACGAACATGCCACCGTGGGAGGTCTTCGTGTTCGGAATAGCGACGATCTGTTTCGTGCGCAGGTCGGCCAGATCCACGAACGCCATGCGACCGTTTGCCCGGTCATTGATGTAGAGGTAGCGGCCGTCGTACTCGCCGCCGGTCTCACTGAGGGCGGGGTGGTGGGTATCGCCCCACTCCAGGCTCGTTCCCGGCGGATTGCCCTCGGCAAGCACTTGCTCGCTCCAGTCCGCGCCGCGGCCGTAGCCCTGCCATGACTCGGGACTGAACACGGCGATGACCTTGAGGATCCGCATCGACGGCACTCCGATGGCGAGCATCTGGCCGCTCTGGCCGCCCGAGGCGAACATCACGTAGTCGTCGTATTTGCCCGGCGGCACGAACTGCTGAAGCGCGTGCTTCATGTCCTCCGGCGTCAGGCCGCGCTCTTTGGCGATGGCGTCGAGATCGGCATTGCCGCTGGACGCTCCGCCGTTGCCGTTGCCGTTGTCGTCGCTGCAACTGACGCCGGCGGTGACCGCCAGCAGCAACGCGCCCAGAAACGCCACGACGACGGATTTGCGAAGGGTGTGCTTCATAACCTCTCCTCGCTCCTTGGGTCTTCTTGTTGGCTCGGGTCATCGTCGCCAGCAGCGGCGCTGGCAGTAAGAGCCGCTCGTCACCGTGCCTGGGGGAACTTACGCAAGGCGTAAGAGGGCCATGTGGCCCCTCGCCGTGGAGCGCTTAGCGATGGGGGCCATTTGTCCCCCAGAGGATTGACCTCTGGCTCCAGCGCGGGGCGCGGGGCGCGGCTACCTTAGCAATGACTAACAGAATGCTGGAGGAGGAACTCATGGGACAGACTGAAATGCGACGCCTGCTTGGAGCGGCCGTGGTGGCAGGCATAGTGGGGCTGCTGGCGGCGGCCTGCGGCGGCGGTAGCGACGACGGAGGCAACGGCGACGAGCCGACGAAGCCGCCGGCAGCAACCGCGCCGGCATCGAGCACGGAACCGGCATCGAACGGCGAGCCATCGGCGACCGTGGATCTGGTGGAGAAGGACACGCTGTTCGACAAGACGAAGCTGGTGGCGAAGGCGGGCACGGTGACATTCAACGTCGACAACCAGGACGCCGGGATCGTCCACAACCTGCACATCTACAAAGGCAAGGACAACACGGGCGAGTCCATGGGGGCGACGGAGCTGGAGGCGGGGCCGGGCAAACAGCAACTGGTGCTGGAACTGGAGGCGGGGGAGTACTTCTTCGTCTGCGAGGCGCACCCGGCGACGATGGCCGGCACACTCGAAGTCAAGTAGCGGTACGCCTCTCGCAAGGAGGCGTTGGCGTTGCGAGGCGGGCCGCACCACCAGGCGGCCCGCTTCATCCTTCCATTCGGCCCTTCCTGAGCCACGGTGTCCTTTCCATGCTGACGGTACCCGGCGGTTAAGGAGGATCCCTGTGGCGACAGATCGGCACGTGGCGCTGGCAAGCGACCACCAGGAAGCGGAGCAGCGGTATCGCGGCCAGCTCGCGTACGACCGGTGGGGCTGGGGCAGCCACTGCGTCGACTGCTATCCCAGCAACTGCCCGTACCGTGTCTACGTGAAGGACGGCGTCATCGTCCGGGAGGAACAGTCCGGCTCGTTCGACGTGGTGGAGCAGGGCGTCCCGGACATGAACCCGATGGGGTGCCAGAAGGGCGGCTCGTGGAGCCGGCTGCTGTACGGGGGCGAGCGCATCCTGCACCCGATGCGGCGAGCGGGGGAGCGGGGCGAGGGGCGGTGGACGCGGGTCTCGTGGGACGAGGCGCTGACCGAGATCGCCGACCGGATGCTGGACACGATCGAGCGGGAGGGGCCCGAGAGCATCGTGCGGGTGGGGACGCCGGGGCAGGGCGGGGCGCAGAGCATCGCGCTGGGCGGGGCGCTGTTCAACAAGCTGGGTTGCACGCTGACCGACGTGCAGGGCGAGATCAACGACTGGAGCCCGGGCGTGTACACGACGTTCGGGCGGTTCGACCCGTGCGCGAGCAATGACGACTGGTTCCACAGCGACGTGCTGCTGATCTGGGGAAACAACCCGGCGTACAGCGACATCCCGCTGTACCACTACATCGCGGAGGCGCGGTACCGGGGTGCGCAGGTGGCGATCATCGCGCCGGACTTCAGCCCGTCGGCAGTACACGCGGACCTGTTTGTGCCGGTGCGCATCGGGTCGGACGCGGCGCTGGCGCTGGCGATGTGCCGGACCATCATCGACGAACACCTGATGGACCGCGGATTCGTGCGGGAGCAGACGGACCTGCCACTGCTGGTGCGGCGGGACACGGGACGGTTCTTGCGGCAGTCGGACGTCGTGGAGGGCGGACGCGAGGACGTGTTCCACCTGTTCGACAAGGTGACGCAGCGAGTGGCGGAGGCGCCACGGACGCTGGATCTGGCCGGGCTGATACCGGCGCTGCGCGGGACGTTCACGGTGGGCCTGAAGGACGGGACGCAGGTGGAAGCGAGCCCGGCGTTCGTGCTGCTGGAAGAGCGGCTGCGCGACTACTCGCCCGAGGCCGCGGCGGCGGTGTGCGGCGTACACGCGGACGTGATCAGGCGACTGGCGCGCATGGTGGCGGGCGGGAAGACGCACATCCTGGACGGGTGGACGTTCGGGAAGTCGTACCACGGCGACCTGATCGAGCGGGCGATGTGCCTGGTGCTGGCGCTGACGGGGAACTGGGGGAAGCAGGGCGCGGGGATCCGGAGCTGGGCGGTGGGGATGTTCGACGGGATGTTCACGTGGTCGGCGAAGGCGGCGCCCGGCGCCGAAGCAGCGCGACAGATGCAGGCGGGACTGAATGCGATGGCGGCGGGGGCGCTGGAGCAGGACCCGACGCTGACGGAAGAGATCGTCGTACACGAGATGGGCTACCGGGGGGCGGCGATGGGCGGGAACGTGCCGCCCGCGTTCTTCTGGTTCAACCACTGCGGATACAAGGAGATCTGGGACCGGCCGGGGTGGGGCGACCCGGCGATGAAGCGGCCGCTCTCGGCGTACGTGAAAGAGGCGGTCGAACGCGGCTGGTGGGGCGGGGCGCAGTACCCGAAGGCGGATTCGGCGCCGCGGGTGCTGTTCGAGATCGGCGGGAACCTGCTACGGCGCCAGCGGGGCGGGCAGCAGCAGTTGCTGCGCCACCTGTGGCCGAAGCTGGAGCTGATCGTCTCGCTGGACGTGCGGATGACGACGACGGGGCTGTGGTCAGACATCGTGCTGCCGGCAGCGCACCACTACGAGAAGCCGAACTTTCCGTACACGACGCCGGACGTGATGAACCTGACGCTTTCGGACCGGGTGGTGGAGCCGCCGGATGACGTGAAGAGCGAGTGGCAGTTCACGCAGGCGCTGGCGCGCGCGCTCTCGGAGCGGGCGGTCGCGCGAGGGTTTACGTCGTTCCAGTCGCGGCTGGGGATGCCGGTGCGGCTGGACAACCTGTGCAACGAGCTGACGAAGGACGGGTACTTCGCGGACGACGACGCGGTCATCAACGAGATGGTGGTCGATTCGGCGGTGGCGGGCACGCTGCCGGAGGACACCACGCTGGCGACGCTGCGCGAGACGGGCCACGTGCGCTTCACGGGGTGGGGGCGATCGCCGATGGCGCTGGCGCAGGCTTCGGATCTGAAGCCGGATGAGACGCACTCGCCGTTCCGGTGGCAGACGGAGAAGAAGCAGCCGTTTCCGACGCTGACGCGGCGGGCGCAGTTCTATATCGACCACGACTGGTTCCTGGAGGCCGGCGAGGAGCTGCCGGTACACAAGGAGCCGCCGGCCCAGGGCGGGGCGTACCCGCTGGAGATCACGGGCGGTCATCCGCGCTGGAGCGCGAACTCCACGAACATGACGAACCGGATCATCCTGAACACGCACCGCGGACACCCGACGGTGTACGTGAACAATCGCGACGCCGACGCGCGCGGCATCGCCGACGGGGACGGCGTGCGGGTGTTCAACGACGTTTCGGAGGCGTTGGTGGAGGCGCGCCTGACGCCATCGGTGCGGCCGGGGCAACTCGTGATGTACAACGGCTTCGAGCCGTACCAGTTCGAGGGATGGCGAGACACGTCGAACGTGGAGCCCGGGATGGTGAAGTGGCTGCACTTCGCAGGAGGTTACGGGCACCTGCGCTACCGCGCGCTGCACTGGCAGCCGGTGCCGATCGACCGCGGCGTGCGGGCAGACATCGCGCTTGCCGCACCGGCGCTTGCAACAACCGGAGGGGGCGATGGCTGAGGCGATCACAAGGGCCACGACGGTGCGCGAGGCTGTCGACCTGTATCCGGAGGCCGAGGCGGTCTTCGACAAGCACGGGCTTGCGGGATGCGGCGGCGAGGGCGGGCCGAACGAGCCGATCGGGTTCTTCGCAGCGGTACACCAGGTGGATGCGGACGCGCTGGTCCGCGAGCTCAACGAGCTGGCGTCGAAACACGAGGCGGCCGCGGCTGACGTTGAACCGGCGCGCCGACACGGCGAGTCCGCGCCGTACCGGTGGTTCCTGCTGACGGCGCTGGCACTGACCCTGGGCGGCGGGATCACGAGCGGCACGGCCGCGGCGATGACGGGCGGGGGCTGGGGCGATCTGCAGGGCGAGGCGTGGCTGGCGCTGGTCCAGACACACGGGCACCTGCAGATGTTCGGGTTCCTGGGGCTGTTCATCGCCGGGATGGCGCTGCACATCCTGCCGCGTTTCAAGGGCCAGGCGCCGCCACCGGCCCGGCTGGCGTTCGCGACGTACGGCCTGCTGACCGCAGGGCTGTTGATGCGGGTGCTCACGCAGCCGCACGCGGAGGGGGTGCTTCGGCCGGTCTTCGCGGCCAGCGGATTCGTGCAGCTCGCGGGCGCGATCGCCTTCGGAGCGACGGTGGCGACGATCCTGGCGCGGGCGGGCGAACGCAGGGAGCCGTTCGACGCGTACATCGGCGTCGCGACGGCGGGGATGGTCGCGGCGTTCGGGATGAACGCATACCTGACACTGGACGCGGCGCGGGACGGCACGCAGGCGCTGAACCCGGCGGGAGACGAGGCGCTGCTGCTGGCGATGGCGCTGGGGGCGGTCGTGCCGTTCGTGCTGGGCGTGGCGTTCCGCGTGCTGCCGTTCTTCCTGGGACTGCAGGCGCCGAGGCCGTTGCTGCGGGACGGCGCGCTGGGGTTACTCGCGGTGGCTGTGCCGCTGCGCGTGGTCGCCGTGTGGGCGCCACAGTTCACTTCGGGCGGATGGGCGGAGCCATTGGAGCGGGCGTCCACGTTCGCCGTGGTGCTGGCACTGGCCGGGAGCGCAATCGCGCTGCGCGTGTTCGAGCCGGCGGAAGCGCGCGCGGACGCACCGCACGCCTATCCGGGGTTCGGAGCGGGGGTGCGGCTGGCGTTCGGGTGGCTCTGTTTCGCGCTGGCGCTGGACGCGTACTGGCAACTGCGCGAGCTAGACGGCGGCTTCACGCCGATGTACGCAGCGGGGGCGATTCGGCACGCGTACATCCTGGGATTCGCGACCGTGATGATGATGGCGGTGTCGTACCGGACGATCCCGGTGTTCTCGGGGCGGGAGCCCCGGTGGCCACGGGCGATCCCGGCTTCGTTCGCGCTGGTGCTGAGCGCGGCGGCGCTTCGCGTGCTGCCGCCGGCGTTCCAGGCGTGGCCGAGCGACGTGGACTTCAAGCTGATGATCGCGGGGGGATTCCTGCTGTTCGGCGGCGTTGGGATCTGGGCCGTGGAACTGGCGACGTCGATGTTCGCGGTGGGCAAGGCAGCGGACGGCCGGGAAGCGGAACATGCGCACGCCGAGGGAGAACCCGCGAGCACGCCACAACGGCAGGCGGCGGGTGAGGGGCGCATTCGTCCGGACACGACCGTGGCGGAGGCGCTGGAGATGAGCCCGCTCGTGCTGCAGGTGCTGCTGGACTACGGGTTCGGGCCGCTGGCGGACGCCGAGATGCGGGCGCGGATGGCGCCGACGATCACGATCGAGCGGGCGGCGGCATTCCTGAGCGCGGACCCGGCATCGCTGGTGGAGACGCTGAACGGGGCGGTGGCATCATCGGATGCGGCGCGGGGAGGCGCGGGGGGCGCGGCGCCGATCGAGATGAAGCTGATCGAGACGGGGGTGAGCGAGGATGACGTGCTGGAGGCGCTGCGGACGTGCCAGGACCCGGAGATCCCGGTGAACATCGTGGACCTGGGGTTGGTGATACGCGTGGTGGTGCGGGACGCGTACGCGCACGTGACGATGACGCTGACATCGCCCGACTGTCCGATGGCGGACACGGTGGCGGAGGACGTGCAGAAGGCGCTGCTGGGGGTGACGGGGATCTCGCAGGCGGACATCGACGTCGTGACGCAGCCGGCGTGGTCGCCGGCGCG
>DATECV010000067.1:0-6466 GCA_035286725.1 Dehalococcoidia bacterium
GATCGAGCCGCAGGTATCTGCGCCGGGTGAGGCGTCGCGCCGAGGCGGCATCGTCGATCTCTGGCCGCCCGCAGAGCCGCTGCCGCTGCGCATCGAGCTTTTCGGCGACGAGGTGGAGTCGATTCGCGCCTTCGACCCGGCGACTCAGCGGTCGTCGGAGCAGCGGGATGCCCTGCGGATCGGCCCGGCGCGCGAGCTGGCGATCGACCCGGCGCGGATGCGCCATCTGGCCGAGCGCATGCAACCACAAGACCTGCGCGGCGAGCAGCGGGAGCGCGTCGAGCAGGATATTGCGGCGCTGCTGGACGGTGCCGTGTTCGCCGGCGACGACGTGTACACGCCGTTCCTGACTACGTCGACGCTGTTGGAGCACCTGGAGGCTGAGCCGGGAGACGGCACACCAAGGTTCGTGGTCATCGACGAGCCGGCGGACATCGCGGCGCTGCAGCAGGAGCACGACGAGCAGGCGCACGAGGCGCGGCGCGAACTGGAGCTGCGCGGGGAGCTACCGCACGGGATGCCCGAGCCGCACGCGACGTGGACGGAGCTGCGGGACGCGATCGAGGCGCTACCACGCCGGTTGAACCTCTCGCGCTGGGCGGTCGGCGACGAGGAAGCGCAGCCTACACCGGATGCGCAGGCGGCGGTGCGGCTTCCGTTCGGGCCCACGGCCGCGTACGGCGGGCGTTTGCGCGTGCTGGCGGAGGAGCTGACGCAGACGCTGCGAGGCGGGCAACAGGTCGTCATCGTGTCCACGCAGTCCAAGCGGCTGGCCGACCTGCTCGAGGAGCACGACGTGTTCGCGCGGCTGGCCGAAACGATGACGGAGCCGCAACTGGGGCGCGGCGCGCTCACCGTGATGCACGGATCGTTGCCTCACGGCTGGTCCGTGGGCGAAGAGGGAGCGGGGCTGACGCTGCTGACGGACGCCGAGGTGTTCGGGTTCAGCAAGCAGCGGCGGGCGCCGCCGCGACGCGGATCATCGCGCGAGGCGTTTCTCGCGGACCTGGAGGCGGGCAGCTACGTCGTCCACATCGAGCACGGCATCGCGAGGTTCGCGGGGCTGGTGCGGCGCGGTATCGACGGCAACGAACGCGAGTACCTGGAGCTGCAGTACGCCGACGGCGACCGGCTATACGTCCCGGTCGAGCAGGTCGACCGGGTGTCCCGCTACGTCGGGCCGAGCGAGCACCGGCCGTCGCTCACGCGGCTGGGGTCGCAGGAGTGGCCGCGGGCGAAGGCGCGTGTACGCAGGGCGGTGCAGGAGCTGGCGAAGGAGCTGTTGCAGCTCTACGCGTCGCGCGAAGTGGCGGAGGGGCACACCTTCCCGCCGGACGGGGCGTGGGAGACGGAGCTGTCGGCGTCGTTCCCGTACGTCGAGACCCCGGACCAGCAGGCAGCGATCCGGGACGTGAAGCGCGATATGGAAGTCGTGCGGCCGATGGACCGGCTGGTCTGCGGCGACGTCGGCTACGGCAAGACCGAAGTCGCCGTGCGGGCAGCGTTCAAGGCGGTCGTCGACGGGATGCAGGTGGCGGTGCTGGTACCGACGACGGTGCTGGCGCAGCAACACTACAACACCTTTCGGCAGCGCCTGGCGGGCTTCCCCGTGCGCGTGGAGATGCTCTCGCGCTTCCGCAGCGACAAGGACCAGCGCCGGATCGCGGGCGAGCTGACGACGGGCGGCGTGGACATCGTGGTGGGGACACACCGGCTGTTGCAGAAGGACATCGCGTTCAAGAACCTGGGGCTGATCATCATCGACGAGGAGCAGCGGTTCGGCGTGACGCACAAAGAGCGGCTGAAGCGGATGCGCAGCGAAGTGGACGTGCTGACGCTGACCGCGACGCCCATCCCCCGCACGCTGAACATGGCGCTCACCGGTATCCGTGACATGTCGACGATCGAGACGCCGCCCGAGGAGCGCCTGCCGATCAAGACGTACGTCACCGAGTTCGACGACCACCTGGTACGCGAGGCGATCGTGCGGGAGATGGAGCGCGGCGGGCAGGTGTACTTCGTACACAACCGCGTACACAACATCGAGCTGGTGGCGCGGCATCTGCGTGAGCTCGTGCCGGAGGCGGAGATCCTGATCGGGCACGGCCAGATGCACGAAGACATCCTCGAGCGCGTGATGCTGGAGTTCACCGACGGGAAGGCCGACGTTCTGGTGTGCACGACGATCATCGAGTCCGGACTGGACATCCCGAACGTGAACACGATCGTCATCAACAACGCCGACCGGTTCGGGCTGGCGCAGCTCTACCAGCTCCGCGGGCGCGTCGGGCGCGGGGCGGCGCGCGCGTACGCGTACCTGCTGTACGAGAAGAGCCGGGCGCTGAGTGAGGTGGCACAGAGGCGGTTGCAGACGATCTTCGAGGCGACGGAGCTGGGTGCGGGGTTCCAGATCGCTCTGCGGGACCTGGAGATCCGCGGTGCCGGCAACCTGCTGGGCGCCGAGCAGTCGGGGCAGATCGGGACGGTGGGGTTCGACCTGTACGTGAAGCTGCTGGCGGACGCCGTGGAGGGACTGAAGGCGCTGGCGCGGGGCGAGCCGCCTCCGCCGCCGAAGCTGCAGCCGCCCATCATCATCGACCTGCCGATCGCGGCCTTCATCCCGGAGAGCTACATCGGCGACCTGAACGTCCGGCTGGCGCTGTACCAGCGCATGGCCGCCGCCGATGTGGCACAGCCGCCCCCGGCTGTGGAAGGAGCGCAGCCGCCATCACCCGCTCCTCTCGATCCTGCCGCCGAGCTCGAGCGCGAGCTGCAAGACCGCTTCGGGCCGCCGCCGACGGTCGTACGCAACCTGCTGTACGTCGTACACCTGCGGACGCTCGCGAGGCGCGCGGGGGTGCAGTCGGTGGCGCGCGAGGACGGCACCGGCGGCCGGGCGATCATCTCGATCCGGTCGGTCGACAGCCGCGACTTCCGCGCGATGCTGGCGCCGTCGGCGCGGCGTGAGCTGGAGCGCGCAGGCGTGGTGGCCGTCGGACACACGCAGGTGCGGATCGACCTCGAGGCGGCGGGCGAGGGCTGGCGGGAGACGACGCAGCGGACGCTTGACATGCTGGCGGTGGCGCCGGAATTGGCGGCCGCGCCCTCTTGACGCTCGATTAGAAGGTATGTTCTAATCGTCGTATGCCCATCCGAGCGAAGAGCGTGTACGAACCGGCGGAGCCCGACGATGGGCTGCGGGTGCTCACGACCAACTACTGGCCGCGCGGCATATCGAAGGAACGCGGCGGCCTGTACAAGCGGATCCTCGGGCCGACGCGCGACCTGCTGCACGCTTATAAGTCCGGCGAGATCACGTGGCCCGAGTACGAGCGGCAGTACCTGGAGCTGATGCGCGGCGAAGATCAGCGGGCGGAGATAGCGGCGCTGGCCGAGACGGCCCGCACACAGACGGTGACCATCATGTGCATCTGCAAGGACGCGAGCGAGTGCCATCGCAGCGTGCTGCAGCGGCTGATCGACCAGGCGATGGTCGAGGTGGCGGTATGAAGCTGTACACAATCGGTCACAGCACTGCGGAGCTGCCCGCGCTCATCGACACGCTGCGGGACAACGGCGTCGACGTGCTCGTGGACGTGCGCAGCAAGCCGCGGAGCCGGATGCAGCACTTCGATTTCGGGCCGCTGCAGGCGGCGGTCGAGCAGACCGGCATCCGGTACCGGTTCCTGGGCGACCGGCTGGGAGGCATGCCGCGCGACCCCGAGATCGCGGAGCGCTGGCGGCAGGGCAAGCTCGATCCCGTGATCGTCGCGCACCTGCGAGCGACCGACGAGTGGGCCGACGGACTGGACGAGTTGGCGCGGCTGGTACGTGCGGACGCCGGCGAGGCGGCCGTGTGCATCATGTGCAGCGAGGCGAATCCCGACGAGTGCCACCGGAAGGCCGTTGCTCTCGACATGACGGAGGTGATCCCCGGGCTCGAGATCGAGCATCTCTCTATCCACAAGTCCGCTCCGAGCGAGGTAGGCGTCCAAGAAGTTCTGCTATGAGCCGGACGATCGTCCTGCTGGACGTCACGGCGATGTCAGCCGACGCAGTCTGCGTGGCAGGGTTGGATCTCGCGACGGACGAGACGATTCGGCTGGCGAACCCGCAGCCGACGCAGCGGCTGATCGCGGCACTGGGCGGCCTGGCGCCGGGCGACATCCTGAAGGTAGACGCGAAGCGCATGAAGAACGCTGCTCCGCCGCACGTTGAGGACTGCGAATGGAATCCACGTTCGTTGAAGCGCGTCGGCATTTCGCCGCTGTGTGACCTCGCGAAGGCAGTTCAGCCGACGGTGTTCACGTCGATTGAGCAGGCGTTCGGCGAGCCTTCCATCAAAGGCCGCAACGGCAACAGCGCGTGGGAGCCAGGCAGCGGCGCGCGTTCGCTGGCGACGATCTCTGTCCTGTATGTGCGGGCGGCGGCGGACAGGAACGACCGGCCGAGGCTGGCGTTCAAGGACGACGCACTGGCGTACTGGCCGGGTGTGCCGCTGCAGGACCTCCGCGTGAAGCAGCACCAGGCGAAATGCACGGACTGCACGGCCGACCACTTGGAGCGGATCAAGGGCGAGTTCGAGGCCAACAGGGCACTGATCCGCGTGGGGCTGACGCGCCCGTTCGCGCCGGAGGGGTCGGAGCCGCTGTGCTGGCTCCAGGTGACGAACGTGCTCTCGAAGCCGCGCGAGCACTTCCTGTGACCTCGAATAGTCCGAACGTACCCGAAACCTAGTGCTTACGCGCCTGCCCGCGGGCCCCGCCGAGCGGTGATACTGGCGGCGATGGAGGAGAAGTCGTACGTCGAGCGGCTGGCCCACGACGTCGCCGTCTGGCAGCGCGAGGGGCTGATTACGGCCGAACAGGAGCGGGCGATCCTGTCGCGCATTGGCGCGGGGGAGCCGCGGCTCATCGGTGCGCTGCGGATGGGGTGGCTGGTGACGGCCGTCTCGCTCATCGGGGCGCTGGTGCTGGCGGGCGGCGTGGTGCTGCTGTTCGCGTCGCAGTGGCGCGAGATGCCGGACTGGTTCCGCACGGCCGTCGTCTTCGCCGGGATGTTCGCGGCCTACGGCGGCGGCTACCTGCTGATGTACCGCTACGGCATGGAGCGCGTCGGCGCCGCCCTGCTGCTGCTCGGCGTGCTGCTGTTCGAGGCGGGCCTTTATCTGTTCGCCGATATCTACGGCCTGCCGCTCACCACGGCGAATGACGAACAGCCGGCGCCGCAGTACCTGTTGCTGGCGGCGATCGGCACGCTGCCGCTGGCGTACGCGTTCGGTTCGCGCATCGTGCTGCTGTTCGGCATTGCCAACTTCATCCTATCTGCCATCTTCTGGCTGATTGCTCGGTACGTCGACACGGAGAAGACCGACTCCGTGCTGATCGTGATCGGCCTGCTGGGCGTCAGCCTGTACGCAGTCGGCCACCTGCACGCGCTCCGTGCGACCTGGGAGAAGTTCGGCGAGGTGTACCTCTTCGCGGGGACGGTGGTGACGCTGTCGCTGGTGTACGTATTCACCTTCGACGAGCCGTGGCGCGCGATCATCGATGACGGCATCGAATCGTACGCGGCGCCGCCGCTGGTGTACGTGTCCCTCGCTGTCGCGGCGGCGCTGGTGGCCGCCCAGTGGGCCGCGCGGCCGCGGGACGTTGAGGCGAACGCTGAGACGGGAATCCTGGCGGCGCTGCTGACGGTGGCGGCGGTGGTGGCGACATGGCCGGCGTGGACGGGGTACGCGGTCGTGTTCAACGGCGTGTTCTTCGCGGCGGCGGCGGGCATCGTCACCCGCGGGTACCTCCGCGGCGACGAGCGGTACGTGAACTTCGGGCTGCTGCTGGTCGCGGTCGGCGTGCTGACCCGCTACGTCGACGTGTTCTGGTCGCTGCTCGCCAACTCCGCCTTCTTCATCATCGGCGGCGTGCTGCTGCTCGCGGTCGCCTTCGGTCTCGAGCGCCTGCGCCGGACGCTGGTGGCGCGCATGGAAGCAGGCGTCGGCCCGTCCGACGACGCACAGCCGACGGCGGCTGTGCCACATCCCGGAGCTGCGCCATGAGCGAGCTGTTCTCCCGGCCGCTGCCGAAGCTCATCGCTGTGGTGGGCCTGCAGGTGCTGATCCTGCTGTCGGTGATCGGTTTCCGCCAGTACACGCTGATGACGCGGGACACCGTGCTCTTGGTGCTCCAGACGACCGACCCGCAGGCCATCGCCGGCCCTGACAGCGCGCCGGTGCGATACGAGATCTCGACCGTCGACGTGTCGACGCTGCCGGGCGACGACGAGTTCATGCACAGCATCTACGTCGAGCTGGGCGAGACGGAGGACGGCACGTGGCAGCCGCTGGCGCTGCACGGCACCCGCCACCGGTCCTACGACAACACCGCGATGATAAAGGGTGACTACATCTACGCCGGCGGAAGCCTCGGCCGCCAGCGCTACACCGTCGTCTACGGCATCGAGGACGTCT
>DATECV010000068.1:0-5458 GCA_035286725.1 Dehalococcoidia bacterium
GGCTGCTTGCGGCCAATTGAGCGGCGTCGACAGACGGCGACGACCGACATGCCGCGCGCCCGCAACTGCCGGACCAGCGCGAGGCCGATCCCGCGATTCGCTCCCGTGACGACCGCTACGCCCATCGCTCGCCTCTTTCCCGGTGAACCCAATCAGCTGGAATGCGGGTGAGGTTCCCGTCTCGTTCGACGCCCTTCCGGCGCTAGCGCGTTCGTCGGCGCGCCTTGATGAGGTTGCTGCCCGACGTCCTGACGTTGACGCTGCGCTGGAGGTCCGCGAAGGCATCGTGCACCAGACCGCGCAGCCATCGGCTGCCGGGATCGTTCTCCAGGCGGAAGCTCCACACGAAGGAGCACGGCGTCGGCTTGATCGGAATCGGGGGCTCCAGCGCGCAGAGGCCGAATCGGTCCATCGCGTCGTCGATCACCAGTGGCGTCATCGTGGCGAGCAGATTAGTCTGCGAGAGCAGCGCCGGTATTTGCGAGAAGTTCGGGAGCGATGCGCCGATGGTCCGCTTCAAACCGTGCTCGTCGGCGGCGCTCTCGACCACGCTTCGCACGCCTTCGCCGAGCTGTACCTGGATGTGCGGCCATCGCGACCACGCCGCCGCACCCCATGAGGCGATCGCGGGATGCCCCTTGCGGGCGAACGTCACGGAATGCAGCTCCCCCTCAGGCGCGCGCTGGACGCCCTCGGGCGTGGCGACCGAGGAGGCGACCAGCGCCAGGTCGATCTGGCTTTCGGCGATCGCGGACAGCGTCTCCCGGTTGGGGGCAAGCCATTCCACCCGGACGCCCGGCGCGCGCCGCTGCACTTCGGAGATCACCTTGGGCAGGAGCGTTGGCGCGAAGTCCGCGATCGCGAGTCGGAACACCCGCGTGCTCGTCGCGGGATCGAACGGCGCGGGCGGCGCGACGACGCGTTGGATGCTGCGCAGGATGGGCCGCACGTCTTCGACGAGCTTTCGCGCGAAGGGGCTCGGCGCCATCCCGCTCCCGACCTTCACGAGGAGCGGATCTCCGATCTGGTCGCGCAGGCGCGCGAGCGAATGGCTGATCGCGGACGGCGTCCGTCGCAGCCGGGCGGCGGCCCGCGTCACACTTCCCTCGGTCATCAGCACTTCGAAGGTGACGAGGAGGTTCAGGTCGAGGCGACTCAATTCGATATCGTTCATGATGCGTGAAATTAACGAGATGGACACATGTTGAGCATGCCTCAACAATGGGTCCGTCGCAAGCGCGCGAAGCCTGCGACCCACCCATCCGAGGAGACGACCATGACCGCTTCGCCCTTCTTTGTACGAGCAACGGACTACGCCCATCCGCTGAACGTGGTGGGCGAGCACGTCACGGTGCTCGCGTCCGGTCGCAGGACCGGCAGCTACGAGATCTTCATCCAGGAAGGGCCCGAAGGAAGCGGCCCCATCCCGCATACACATCCGTGGGACGAGTCGTTCTTCGTGATCCGGGGCGAGGTGGAGTTCAGCCTCGGCGACGACGAAGCGCGCATGGCATCCATCGGGACGCTAGTTCACGTGCCCGCCGGCGCGAAGCACTGGTTCCGGTGGCGGCAAGGCGGCGGGGCGATGCTGTCGATCACCTCGCGCACCGGCGCGTCGGAGATGTTCACCGACATACACGCGGAGATCGCGCCTGATCAGCCGAACGTGGAGCGACTCATGGCGATCGCGGCGCGCCACGGACTCGCTACCTGGGCCGGATAGCTCGTCGCGATGGAGGAGGCCGACCGGCGTGAGCGGGCCGGCTTCAGGGGACGCCGTTCACGGTCGCCGAGTTCGGGCCCTCCGAGCGGCGGTCGCAGTGTGCGAAGGGCTGGCCACGAGCTGCCGGCCGCTGGACATCGTCCCCTGCTCCGACTTGGGGCGGATGTCCGCGTCTGGCCGGAAGCGAGATTCTTGAACGTCAGCTTCTTTCGTACCGACAGTCAACTTTGGGTCGTATGCCGCCGTTCAGGGGATCGAAACTGCCTCAACCCAGTGCCCAGATTCATCCCACCGGGCGCGCGTCGACGAACTGCGTCGGCGTTGCTCCTTCTCGGGTCCCGACGATGGGTGACCGCCCTTCGTCGTTCAGCCCCTCTTTTCCTTGGCAGGATGAGGATGGGCGCGGCGTATGGTCGGAGACACGACCTTATTGGAGACGTGAAAGTCCCAGACCGCAGCGCCGCCGCTGGCAGCGAACTCCGCCACCAGCTTCGGCAGATCATCCAGACTCTTGAAGGTCTTTCCCGCGAGCCCGAATCCGCGCGCGATGCCCGCGAAATCGCAGTAGCCGAACATTGACCCGTCCTCGGGCATCCCCTCCGCGCGGAGCTTGTGCAGTTCGGAGCCGTACGCGCCATCGTTCATCACGACGATCAGGATGTTCAGCCGATGGCGCTTGATGGTTTCAAGCTCCTGCACATGCATCAGCAGGCTGCCGTCGCCGTCGAACAGCACGACGGTTCGATCCGGGCGCGCCGCCGCCACCCCCATGGCGAACGAGATGCCGTTGCCGATCGCGCCGAACTCGCGGATGGTGAGGAACTTCTCCTGCGGGCGCGAGGGCATCTGCGCAAAGAACCAGGAACAGTGGCCGCTCGAGTTCACCATCTCCCAGTCGTGCGGCAAAGCCTCTTCCAGCGCCTCGACCACGTGGCGCGGGTCGAGCAGCCCCGACTCGATCTCGAATACCTGGCTGTCGGGTTTCGCATCGCGGATCCGCGCCGCCACCGCATCGTTTCGCCAACTCCGGTTGCGGGTCGGCAACGCTTCCGTCAACGCCTCAACTCCCAGACGCGCGTCGGCTCGCAAGTGATGACGCGCCACTTCCTGGCCCTGACTGACCGCGACCGGGTCGATATCGATCTGCAGCATCTTCGCCTTCGGCCAGAGCTGGCCGCCGCCGCCCGCGTGGTAGGCGAGCGAACAGCCGACCGCGATGATGAGCTCGGCCTGGGCCAGGTAATCGAGCCCGACCTCGGGTGTGAAGCTGCCCGAGATGCCGATGCAAAAAGGATCGTCGTGGAACAGCCCTCTCGCGGGAAGCGTCGTTGACAGCAGTCCACCCGTCCTGGCGGCCAACGCCCGGCAAGCCGCCCCCGCCTTGGCTTCGACCGCACCCAGGCCGGCAAACACGACCACCCGTTCGGCGCCGGCAACCAGTTGCGCGGCGCTGGCCACGTCGTCGGGATGGGGCGGAATCGGCGAGGGACGCGGCAACAATTCGTGCGAGGGCCTAGGCAGATCCGTCGGTCCGTCCCAGGGCCGGGCCTGCAGATCGAACGGAACACCGATCACCACGGGCCGACGTTCGCGGCGCGCCTGCAGGAATGCGTCGCGTACCGCGACAGGCATGCGCTCGGGCATGTGCAAGCTGTGATAGGCAGCGCCCGTTGCAGTGATGAGCGGCGCCTGGTCGATCCCTTGGTTGTACCAACCGCTCTTCAGCGGCGCTTCCCCGGCGAACACCACCAGCGGCAGATGGGCGCGCACGGCGGCGGGGAGCGCCGTGATCAATTGCGTCACCCCGGGCCCGCACGTGACGGTCGCCACGCCCACGTCCCAGTTCTTTCGCGCGTACGCCATGGCGGCGGCGAGCGCGCAATGCTCGTGCCTGACATAGACCATGCGGCATCCCTGCTCGGACAATCGCGCGGCCCAATTCATGTTCGCATCCCCAAGGAGCGCGAAACATGTTCGCACGTCCTCCTGCATGAAGGCCTTGGCAAGGATGTCGTACACGCGGGGCTTGGCTTCATTCTTCATCGTTGCAACTCCTGCATCGAACAGTCTTCTGAACCGTTGGTGATCAGCGCTGAGCTGCCCGCCGAACTGTACCTTTCTTGAAAGGAACTCGACCAACCTTTGGGGGACGAGCCAGGGCTTAGCGGCGGCGTCGTGCGTCCAGGAAAAGGCCCGGTTTACGTGCGACAGCGTACATACGGCATCCAGGATCTCGCGTATGGTTCAGGCGAGTGCAGGTCTAGGTGCTTGCATTCTTGACCTCGAACCATCGGATGCCACCCCGCACGGCATTCGACACGAACGGATCCGCGGCGGACGCATGCCACGTCGCGCGGGCGCCGGCGACCGCCGGCGAATCGACATTGAACCAAGGAGATGGACCATGCCAACATTCATCACGCTCCTGAACTTCACCGACCAGGGAATCAAGGCCGTCAAGGACTCACCCGATCGGCTGCAGGCATTCAAAGCAGCGGCCGAGAAAATGGACGTCAAGGTGAAAGACGTCTACTACACCGTCGGGAGCTACGACATGGTTACGGTCGTCGAGGGCACCGGGGAGGCCGTGACGGCCGCCCTGCTGAAGGTCGGCTCGCAAGGCAACGTCCGGACGCAGACCATGCGCGGCTTCTCAGTGGATGAAATGAAAAAGATCATCGCCACGATCTAGCGAGAACTCTGGCGGGATGGCGGGCGCGGCAGCGCCCCCCTCACTCCGTCCCGGGCAGGCGATGGAAGAGATCGGCCTCGTCGATCGCCGCGCGCGTCCTCGACCGGAGATAGCGCGTCTACGGCACGATCCGCTCGGCGCGGAACCGCCGCAGCAACCGCACGAACATCTCCTCGCTGTCGACCACGTCGTGGAAGCCGTAGCGCCGCGCCTTCGTGACGTTCGACATCACGTCCCAGTCGCAGCCGAACACGTAGTCGGCGAACGGCCACGCCGCGATCTCGTCGAAGCGGTAGGGCTTCAGACCGTGCTTCTCGACCATCCGGTCCCATAGCTTCCCCTTGTCCGCCAGGTGCTGGGTCAGCGAGATCGTCTGCGGCTCCGCGAGCGGCATCTCGAACACTCCGGCGAGCTTCGGCCAAAGGTGGACCCAGCGGAAGTAGTCGCCGTTGGTGATGTTGAACGCCTCGTTCGCGCAGCGCGGCGCAGTGGCCGCCCAGAGCGCCGCGGCCGCGAGCTGCGTCGACTCGGTGACCTGATAGATCGAGCGGTACGCGCCGGGCTTGCCGGGGAAGCGCAACGGGAGCCCCAGCTCCTTGCTGATCGCCGCGTACACCGCGATCGCCGGCACGATGCTCATCGGTGACCCCGGCGCGAAGCCGCACAGCGTCTGCGGCCGCAGCTCCGTCCAGCTCCAACGCTTGCCCCGCTGGTAGTCGGTGAGCCAGTCGATCTGGTCGAAGTAGAAGTCGGGCGGCATGTGTCGCGGATCGTCCTCGCGCGCCGGCGTCTTGAAGGGGCCGAGGTGCGAGCCGTAGTACTTGGTGCCGGTCACGAGGACGACGCGCTCGAGCTTCGGCGATGCGCGGTCGATCGCGGAGACCGAGTGGACGAGCATGTCGCGGTTGGCGGCGATGTTCGTAGCATAGTCCGCCGCGGCGCCGCGCGAAGCCTGGAATGCGGCGTAGAACACGTGCGTGATGTCCTTGAGGCCGGAGAGCCTTGCCTCGACGTCGCCGCGGTCGAGGAGGTCGACCGAAACG